>JBBQCI010000016.1:0-53055 GCA_038318565.1 Planctomycetota bacterium | reverse complement strand
CACGGTCAACGCCCGTCCGGGCAATGCCGCCCAGTCCTTGCCGCTGGCCACGGCCAGCAGCGGACGCCGATCGACCGGCGCAGGCGGCGGCTCCGCCGCTGAGGCCCCGATATCCAGCAGCGGCGGCACCAGCAGCGCCCCAGCGGTAAAGGCAGCGACTTGACGGAGGAATTCCCGTCGGCGCGGATCATGGTCGAGGGACATATTATGGTCGATGGACATGCACCATGTAGATTAGCGCCAGACACTCAGCTTGCAAGGAGCGGGGCGCCGCCCTGTGCAGTTGAATCGCGGACAATCGGCGCGGACAATCGGCGCGGACAACAACCGTGGCCATCGTGGCCATCGTGGCCATGAACATTCACCTCACCTCGGCGCGCGCATGCGAGAACACGAACCGTGGACATGCTCCGAAACCGTGGGTGGAAGGGCTGCGCTACTACAGCCCTGCAGTCGTCACTTCACCAGATATCGCCGCCAAGCCCACTCCTGCAGCGCCAGGCGATGTCGCGCCAGTTCAGCCCAGCTGCCAGCCCCTGGCAGCTGGGCGATGTGTGCTGGATTCAGCCGCAGCAGCACCGCAAGCAGGGCGTGTCGTACCGCCGGATCGGTCTCGCTGGCAAGACGCTGCACGATCGGGGCCGGATCGATCGCATTCTTCCACGTCACGCTGCGAGCCAGGGCGGCAGCTGCCGCGCACGATACCTCGCGCGAAGCGGTGGCTGCCAGTTCGGCGAGGATCGATGCAGCCTGTTCGCTGACCGCCTCGCCAAGGCGGGCACAGGCCAAGACTGCGGCGGCCGTGCCGTCATCGTCCAGTTTACCAGTACGGGCTTGGACAGCGAGGCGGGCTAGGCATCCGGACACCAGATCCGGAACCAGGCCGACCGGCAGACGCGATAGGGCGGCCAGGCGTTCGCCGCCATCCGCCGCCATCAAGGCCCAGTCCAGGGCAGGACGGGCCGCCGGGCCAGCCCCGCTGTCTTCCAACAGGAGACCGAGGGCGAAGGTGCGGGCAGACGGCAGGCCGGCTGCGGGCAGACGATCGGCTCGACGCGGATCGGCGATCCGTCCGGCAACCGCACGCCCCTCGTCAGGAGCGATCAGCCAGAGGTCGGCCAAGGCCGAGACTACGAGCGCGGCGTCACCGTCCTCGCGCGCCAGGAATGCGGCAAGCACTGGCACGAATGCCATCTCGCGTCTCCAACGCAGGTCGCGCAGGATGGCCAGTTTGGTACCGCGATCGGCGGCCTTCCAACGGCGCAGGCTGGTCGGCTCGTTGTCGCGTCGCGTCCACGGGTCGCCGCGATACAACAGCCGCGCCGCCCACAGGGTCGGCAGCCGCTGAGGATGGACCACGGCGAGAGCGGCTACGTCACGTTCCGGCCAGGTCGGGGCTGGATCGAACAGCGAGCGCCAGGCCTCCTGCGAGGTCCGATCCGGAATCCACTCCAAGGCCAGGCGCGGGTCGCCGACGATGCTCGCATCGACCGCGGCGGTCAGGCGGCAGCCCAGCAACAGGATCAGCAAAAGCCTCATTGCGCCGTCCGCATGGACAGCATGCCCGCAGCAATAGAACGAAATGGGCCTTGTGCGGCACGCAGACGGCCAAGCACGTCCGCCGGCGGGATGCGACGGGCGGCCAGCCATGGCTCCGCAGCAGCGATCGCCGCGGCGGCATCGCGCAGATCGCGGGGATCGCCAGCCGACGACGACCCATCCCAGCTCAGTTCCATGGTCATGCGACGAGCCTGGAATCCGCCTGGAGTTGGCTGCTCCTCGCGCAGGATGAAGGTCACCAGCGCCTCACGCGGAACACCCCGCAGGGTGTCGAAGCGATAGGTCGCGGTCAATTCGCGGACCTGCCGGTAGCGGCCGCTAACCGGATCGACCCACTCGACGCTGACCGGGAAATCACAGCGGAACTGCGGCGAAGCCCCCGAGCGCAACCGCTTCACCGAACATGCCACCGTGCGCTTGCCCTCGGGCAGTGCGGCCCACACGACATCTGGCTTCCACTCCTGTTCGGCGCCCAGCGGCAGGGGCAGCAAGTTGAAATCGAAGCCCGCAAGCTGCGGCGCGTAGTCGCCGAGCCGGCCATCGGAGGAGCGCAAGCGGATCCGACCATCGCTGGGCACGTCGACCAGACGGAGATTCGACGGGGCTGCGCCGGCCGAGCCAACCAGCCACGCGGCGGAACCCGGCTCCGGCCCGAGACCGATCAGATTGAGGCGATAGGCAGCGCTGTGTTCGAGACCGGGCTTGCCATCAGGCAGCAGCGGTGCGCTGCGGACCGTCAACGACCACGTCTGCATGTGGCCCGGTTCGACGGAGAAACGGCACGAACGGAAGGCGAGTGCGAACAGCGCTAGACCGAAGCCGGCAATGAACAGGCAGAGCCCGATGATCCACCAGGTTCGACGTGGACGATGATGGACCCCGGACGGCATGGGCGCACTGTCGGGAGCAGGACAGCCCTGCAATCCTCGGTCTGTCGACGAGCTGGACCGGCGCGCAGAGACCGCGCCAGGCGCATCACTACTGTCCCACGCCTCATCATACACCCCCTCCACGGCTAATCCGCAAGGGGTTGTCGCCCTGCCCCCGCGTGGCCAGCATCGCCAACCCAACCAGCGGGTGCGCAACAACGGCCCGCGCGAAGGAGGAGTGATGGACATGACGCATCTGGTCAACCCGCGAGCCAAGCTCCTGCGCCCATTGGCGTCCATGCTCCTGATTGCCGCCATGTGCGCGCCGGCAGCTGTCGCTGAAGAGACGCCGGCCAAGGCCGACGCCAACTTCCCGACCAGCGACCAGGCCCGCTCGTACTTCGCCGAGGGTGTGAACCAGTACCGCGCTGGCCGAATCAAGGATGCTGCGATCAGCTTCCGCAGCGCCCTGGCGCTCGAGCCCGACAATAAGCTGGTCTACGAATTCTACCTCGCCTGCGGCGACGGCTTGGTCGTCCACATGCAGGACCAGGACGTCCTCGACGACGTCTTGAAGGACGTCCTGCGCCGCGCCCGCATCTACCAGACGCAGCTCCGCCGCGACCCGGCCTACATCAACCTGCTCATCTCCAAGCTGGAGAAGAGTGAAGAAGAGCGCGTCGTTGCCACCCTCGAACTGGCCGCCGTCGGCCCGTGGGCCGTACCGCATCTCGTCTTTGCGATGAGCGACACCCCGCAGGAGGAACGCCGCACCTACTGCCGCGTGGTCCTGACCAAGATGGGTGGCCGCGCCGTCCAACCGCTCTCGGTCGCCCTCGAAAGCGCAGACCAGCGCCAGGTCCGCTCGGTCGCCCTGGTCCTCGGCGACCTCGGTGATCCGCGCGCCCTCCCGGCGCTGATGCGCTGCCAGATCCGCGACGGGCTCGAAGACGTCTCCAAGCAGGTCCTGGCGAGCGCCATCAAGGCGATCGCTGACCGTGCCCAGATCGCCGAAATCCCCAAGGCCGAAGACTTGCATCTGGCCGAGGCTCTGCGCTACTTCCGCAGCGGTCCTGACGTACGCGATGAGCTGTCCGGAGCCGCCAGCCTGGCGTGGCGTTGGGATGACAAGGCCGATGGTGCCGCCAAGCTCGGGTTTGTCCGCGTGCCCAGCTACGCCTGGAACGAACTGATCGCCGAAGAGTTGCTCTTCAAGGGCCTCGCCGCCTATCCGACATTCGTCGGATTCCACCCGGTCCTGACCGCCGTCTACGCCGCCGAGATCACCGAAGTCGCCGAGCGCGAACGGTTGGCCAAGGAACGGACCATGCCGGCAAGTGCCGGAGCCGACTCCGCCGACGCCATCGCCGAACGTGTCACCTCGCTCGCTGAGTTGCCCCTGCGCGTGCGCATGGCCGGCGCCGACAATATCTGCCGTGCTGTTCAGCAGGCTCTCGCCTCCGAGCGTTTCGACGTCGCGGTTGCGTTGCTGCGCGTGCTTCAGGACCGCAATATCGCCCGCCCCGAGCAGACCCTGCCGCTGGCCAGTGCGCCAGCATCGCCGGATAAACCGGGAAGCGTGCTGGTCACCAGCCTGGACCATCCGGACAAGCTGGTCCGCTACCAGACTGCCATCACGCTGGCAACGCTCGATCCGATCGGCGGCACCAAGACCGACGCCAACGCCGTGCGTGCCCTGGCCGACGAACTCGCCGCTTCAATCAAGAAAGACACCGAGCGGGTCAGCGAAGAGCTGATCGCCAAGCTGCAGGCCGCCATTGCCAATGGCTCGGTCGGTGGATTCAAGGGTTCCGAGAAGGTCATACCGACCCTCGCCGAGGCCCTTGGCGAATGGGGCGTCCGCGTCGTCCTGGTGGTCGATGCCGACTACCGCCAGCGCAACGCCGCCCGTGCCGCGCTGCAGGCCAAGGGATTCTTGGTCATCACCGCTGCCGATGGATTCGAAGCGATGAACCGCTTGGCCGAGGCTCCAATCAAAGACTCGATCATCATCGCCGGGGATCTCGCCCCCAGTCTGAAGGATCAGCACGGCGCCCTCCTGGATGCGCCGCAGCAGACCGCTCTCGGTCTAGCCACCCTGATCTCGAAGGACGCGCGCGCCAACGGCTCGCCGATCTTCATCTCGCTTCCGGACAATCCGGAAACCGCAGCCAAGATCCAAACTGCATTTGAAGGTAAGCTGCCAGCAGGCGGTGCCTACGTCGCCAAGCCGTTCGACGGTGTCGAACTGCACGATAAGATTGATGCCGCCCTCAAGGCTGCCGCCGGCCCCAGCGCCAACCAGGCCGCCGCTGAGGACATCGCCCTGCGCGCTGCCATCGCCCTGCAGCAGCCCGATCCCGAACGCACCAACTTCGACCTGACGGGAGCCCTGCAGGCTCTGGCGGCGACCATCGACACTCGCGCCGACGCGCTGCGCATCGAAGCACTCAAGGCGATCGGCCACGTCGCCAGTGGGCCAGGCAAGGACGCCGCCAAGGCTCTGAGCGGCCGGATCACGGATGTCTATGGAGCCCAGGACGCTGAGTTGGAGAAGAATCCCCAGCTGCGCGCCGCCTTCGTCTACGCCATCGGCAAGGTCGACGCGACCACCGAAGCGTCGGTAGCCATCCTCAAGAAGGCGCTCGCCCACAGCGATGCCGGTGTCCGCGCTGCCGCCGCAGATGCAGTCGGCAGTTCGCCTACCGTCCCGCCTGAACTGCTTGCTGCCATGCAGACGCAACAGCGTCTCGATGCCCGCGCCGCCGGCGCCGGCAAAGACTGATTCCTTCTCCGCCACTGCCCCCAGATTCTCCTCCGGAGCCCCGATCCATGAGCCTTGCCCTGCGCATCTTCATCGTCCTCACCCTGGTGATGACCTTGGCGTTCATGTTCATCCAGATGACCCTCTTCGCGACCCGTGAGAACTGGAAGCGGCGCTGGGATGTCGAAACGAAGGCCCTCTCGGTCGAGGTGAAGGCAGCGACCCAGGCCTTGACCAGCGAAGGCGCCGGCCGCGTGCGTGCCGAGAACCAGGTCGCCGCGCTGCAGAACGAGCGCAACGCCGACCAGGCCAAGATCAAGGAACTGGAAGGCCAGATCACGGAGCGTGCGGCCAAGATCCAGAACGTCGAACGCGATCTGGCCAAAGCCCAGACCGACTTCAACGCCCTGAAGGAGGACTACCAGACCCAGAGCAAGTCGCTCGACATGGTCCGGCAGCGCAATGGCGAATTGACCAACATTTCGTCAGTCGCCCGCGCCGTGGCGTTCAATCTGAACGTCAAGTTGGCCGAGGTCGAAGACGACCTCAACAACCTGCAGACCGAGCACACGCGCAGCCTCGAAACCCTCGAGAAGGCCAATACCGATCTGAAGCAGGCCAACGCCTTCGTCGCCCAGGTGCGCGATAAGTTCCCCAAAACCTACGATGCCCTCAAGGACGAGAAGAGCCAGGGCACCGCGGTCGTGCGCGCCGTGGTCGCTGCCGTGCGCAACAACCCGCAGGGCCAGCAGGAATTCGTCATGCTCTCCATCGGCAAGGAAGAGGGCGTCCAGGAAGGCCAGGAGTTCATCATCTACCGCGACAGCAAGTACATCTGCAAGGTGCGCATCGAGAAGGTCCTGAACGACATGGCCCCCGCGCGCGTCATCCCGTCGACGTGGAACACCAACAGCCTGACCATCCAGCAGGGTGACCAGGCCGCCAACCGTCTGTGAGCGCAAGGATACGCCATGCTTACTGACAAGATCTATCTCTGGCTGGTGATCATCTCGTGCACGGCCCTGGCCGTGGCTGGGACCCTGGCGATCATCGAGCTGATCCAGCTGCAGGACCAGACCATCGTGTCTGGCGGCAACCCCTTCGGCTGATAGCCGGTCGATCGCACGCAAGATTTTACTCAAGAAAGCCCAGGCCGGTGGCCTGGGCTTTCTGCGTTTGTGGACTGAACCCCGGCATTCTAGCATTCTAGCATTTCCCGTCACCATGCCGCCATGACGACCAGTCAGCGACTTGAAGCCGCCCGCCGCGATCTGCTCGACCTGTCGCTGCGCAACCAACTGCTCAACCATCGTCCGGCAAAGGCCCGCGGCATCACCGTCAGCGACGAGCTGCCCAGCCAAGTTTACCGACTGCTATGGGACGACGAACGCGCCTGCACCTTCCTGGCTGCGAAGACGGAAACGTCGACCGATGGCGGGGATACCGCCGAACCGCCGGCAACAGGCGGCGAACCGGACGAACGCCACCGCGACACCAAGCTGCAGACCGCGCATGTCGCTGAGCGCCTCCAGGGCCGCCTGCTGGCGACCGCCCGCGACGCCCGCTTCGTCGAAGAGGAGCAAGGCGTCAACGTGCTGTTCCTGGCGCTCGGATTCCTGCACTGGCGCGAACCTGATGTTGCCGCAGACGCGCCCTGGCGGACGGCCCCGCTCTGCCTGATGCCGGTACGTCTTGGCCGCACCCGGGCAGATGCCCAGTTCACCCTGGCCGCCGCCGACGCCGAGCCGCTCGGCAACCTGACCTTGGCGGTGAAGCTAAAGGCCGACACCGGCAACCTCCTGCCCGAACTACCGCCGGTCGATGGCCTCGACCTCGACAGCTGGTTCGCCCAGGTAACGACAGCGATCTCTACGCGGCCAGGCTGGCGGGTCGATCGTCGTATCGCCTTGGACTTGTTCGCCTTCGGCCGTCATCTGATGTGGCGTGACCTGGATCCAGCCTCATGGCCCGCCGGCGACAGCCCGGCTGAACGCCCCCTGGTCACACGGCTGTTCGGTGGCGGCTTTCGGCCTCTGCCGGCAACGCCGGCTGCGCTCGACACGGCACGTCCACCAGAACAGGTCCGCGAAGTCGTGGAATCGGATGGCTCGCAGGCAGAAGCCCTGGCGGCAGTCGCCGCGGGGGCCGACCTAGTGATCCAGGGGCCACCAGGCACCGGCAAATCGCAGACCATCTGCAACCTGATTGCCGAGGCGGTCGCCGCTGGCAAATCCGTACTGTTCGTGGCTGAGAAGATGGCCGCCCTCGGCGTCGTGCAACGCCGGCTCCAAGCCATTGGTCTGGGCGCGTTGTGCCTGGAGCTGCATAGCGACAAGGCTGCTAAACGCGCCGTGCTGAGTGAGATCGGCCGCACCCTCACGAGTGATCCTCCTCCGGCCGCGCCAGGCGCCGAACTCGATCGCTCGTACGCCGCCCTACGCGCGGAACTGACCGCCTTCGCCACCGCCATGGCCGTGCCGATCGGTCGCAGCGGGCTGTCGCCGGGCGAGGCGCTCGATGCGCTGGCGGCTCTGAACGTGCGCGAGCAGGTCTTGCCTGCGGCGGCATTCGGCGACCACGACCATGATGCTATCGCCGCCCAGGAGGTGGCCCTGGTCGACGTGCAAGCGGCCCTCCAGGCCACCGGGCCGCTGACCAAGCACCCGTGGGGCGCGGCTCGGTTGACCACCGTTCTGCCCGGCGTCGAGAGCGGCCTGGCCCTGCGGGTCGCCGCCTGCCTGACCACCCTGCCGGCAGCACGATCGGCCGGCTCCGCCCTGGCAACCGTCATGGGCGCCAAGTCCCCGACCGGACCCGCCGAGACCCGACTCCTGCTCGCCGCTGCCCTACATGCCGCCGGGCGGCCGGCTGGGGTCGCCGATCCAGACTCGCCCGCCTGGACGGTGAGTTCCGCTGATCTCGACCGGCTCTACGCGGATGGCCAAGCGTATGCTGCCCTCCGCGCCAAGCACGATGCAACGGTGATTCCCGAGGCCTGGGAGCACGATGTGGTCCAGGTCCGCGCCGATCTGGCCGCCTATGGCGAAGGCACCTTCCGCTGGATCTCCGGCACGTGGCGCGCCGCGAACGCCCGCCTCAAGGGCCTCTGCCGCGGCTCGGCCCCGGGCGACCATGCCAGCCAGCTTGCGCTGGTCGATGGCCTTCTGAGCGCACGTCGTTTGGCTGCCGCGATGCGTAGCCGCGACGGCCTCGGTGTCGCCCTATTCGGCAGCGTGTGGCACGCCGCCGATTCCGATTGGACGGTCCTGACCGCAGCGCGGTCGTGGGTCGCCACCTGGATCGCTGGCCGCAGCCGAGGCTGGCCCGCCTGCCAGGCGGTCACACCGACCGTGGCACAAGCGGCGATCGCTGCCAAGCAAGCGGCATTGGTCGCCTTCGACGACGCCGATCAGCAGCTGCGCAGCGCCCTCGCCGCGCATGCCGAGACGCTCAGCTGGGACGAACTCGCCCAGCGCCTGGCAGCCCAATCCCTCGGCACCAGTGGGCTCCACGACGTCTGTGCTGTCAATCGGGCCGCCGAACCGCTGGCCGTACTGCCCGAGGTGGCCGCAACCGCGCGCAGCTGGGAACGTCCAGCTGCGCTGACCGACAGCATCCGCGCCGCCCGTCTGTCCGCTTTGCTCGACCGTGCCCTGGTCGAACGCCCCGAACTGGCGCGATTCGATGGCACCACCCACGACCGCGCCAGGGCACGCTTCAGCGAACTCGACATCGCCGTCCTCGCCGCCAATCGCCTGCGCATAGCCCATGCCCATCGCAGCCGCCTGCCGAGCGCGACCGAAGGCGGGCCGGCTGCGCTGCTGCGGCGCGAGAGCGAAAAGAAGATGCGCCACTTACCGATCCGCAGTCTGCTGCGCGAGGCCGGATCGGCGGTTCAGCGGACCAAACCCGTCTTCCTGATGAGTCCGTTATCAGTGGCCGCCTACCTTGAGCCGGGTGGCCTGACCTTCGACCTGGTGGTCTTCGATGAGGCCAGTCAGGTCCGACCGGTCGATGCGGTCGGCGCCTTGGCGCGCGGAAAGCAGCTGGTGGTGGTGGGAGACAGCCGGCAGATGCCGCCAACCAGCTTTTTCGACCGCCTGATTGGCGGCGATACCGATGATGGCGAGGAAGCCGGCTGGGCCAGCGACCTCGAAAGCGTACTTGGGTTGTGCCTCGGATCGGGCTGCCCTTCGGTAATGCTTCGCTGGCACTACCGCAGCCGCCATCCGTCGCTGATCGCCACCAGCAACCGCTGCTTCTACGACGGCCGTCTGCGCACGTTCCCCAGCCCGGCCGGCGCGCCGAAGCCCGACGGCGACGGCCTGACCTTGAGCCATCTGCCGAACGCGGTCTATGACCGCGCACGCAGCCGGACCAATCCGGGCGAAGCGGTGGCCGTAGCTGAAGCGGTGATGCTGCACGCCCGCAATACGCCCCATCTGACCCTTGGGGTCGCAGCCTTCTCGCAGGCACAAATGCTAGCGATCAGCAGTGAGGTCGAACGTCGTCGTCGCGCCGACGGCTCGACCGAGGCGTTTTTTGCCGCCAATCCCAACGAGCCGTTCTTCGTCAAGAATCTGGAAAACGTGCAGGGCGACGAACGCGATGTCATCCTCATCTCGGTGTGCTATGGCCGCGACGCCGACAGCGCGGTTGCGATGAATTTCGGCCCGCTCAATGCCGATGGCGGCGAGCGGCGACTCAACGTGCTAATCACGCGGGCCAGGCGGCGCATGCGCGTGTTCACCAATCTGTTGCCCGAGGACATCGACGAGCGGCGAACCCAGGCCAAGGGCGTCCTCGCCTTGAAGACCTTCCTCGCCTACGCTCGCGACGGACGGGAACCCGGGACCACCAACGCCGTGCTCAGCGGCACTGCCGCCAGTCTCGCCCCGTCAGGCGCCGAGCCGGTTGGCGACGGTGGCGTGACTTGGCGCCAGGGCGACCTGGCGGTGCGTCTCGACGACGCGGCGTGGTCAGCTGCCGCCACCTGCCGGGATCGTGAACGTCTCGCCGACCAGGTGCTCAGCGGCCTCGGGTGGCGCGTGCACCACGCCTGGCGCCTGGGCTGGTGGCGTCGACCCGACGAGGAACGCCGGCGCTTGGAAGCGGCCGTCACGAACCGGCGGTAAGGCTCTCTGCGACGGTGCGGTCCGGCCAGGCCTGCGGCACCTTGTGCTGGCCTCCAAGCTTGCCCTTGGCAGCCAGCCAGCGCTCGACCGCGCCATCGGCCAACACGGTGATGATCGGCGGCGTCAGCTGGACGATGCGGTGGGCGTCGTAGTCGGCGCTGTTGGCCCGCAGATGCCGGTCGATCGCAGCGCCGAAGGCGGCAACATCCACGGCGCTGTCCGGCTCGGGCTGGACCAGCCACTGGTGCGAACCGCGCTGCTCGCCCGGCGCCGGCAGGACCGGCGCAACGTGGCTATGACGGATGCGCGTGCCCGTGGAGGCACAGGCGGTGGCCAGGGCAGCGGCCAGCAGGTCACCCTCGACATGTTCGCCGAACACACTGATGCGCGTCTTGGTGCGACCGGCGAAGCGGATCAGGCCTGGGCCCTCGCCGCGCACCAGATCGCCCATCTGCCAACGCACCAGACCGCCTGGGGTAGTAACGGTTACGCGATAGATCCGGCCGGCTTCGATCTCCTCGGGGCCGACGCAGGCAGCGCCACGTGGGTCGTCATCCGGGCAGAACTCGAGCAGCACGCCGTGGTCGCAGAGCAGTTCTAGCGCCGAGGGCTTGCCGTCGCCAAGTCGCCAGGGCGTCTGGCCAACGGCAATGAACGCCTCGCTGGCCGGATAGACCTCCTGCATCCAGGTGTCGCCGGATAGGTGGTGCTGGAACTGGCCGATCAGCGGCTCCATGGCGTGGCCGCCGTGAATCACTGCGCGCAAGCGCGGCCAGACCTCGCGAGCGCGGGCAACGCCGCGTTCGCGGCAGGCGGCGGCGAATAGGGTCAGCAACCACGAGCCGATGCCGCTGGCGAGGCGCAGATCGGTCCGCGATACTCGTCCGGTCATCGCCGCCAGCTTGGCCTCCCAGTCGCCCATCAGCGCGATCTCGCGCCCCGGCTCGTAGAGCCGCCACAGCAGCTTGGGAATCAACGAGACGATGATGCCCGAGAGATCGCCGGCCAGTACGCCATGGACGTTTGGCTTGAGGTCGGTCGAGCCGCCCATGAGCAGCAGACGTCCTCCGAGCAGTTCTGGTCCGACCCAGTCTGCTAGGCGGACGAAGGCGGCGGCCCCGCCAGCCTGATGATGACGCAGCAGTTCGCGCGACTGCGGGATGAACCGCTCGCCGGCCTGGCCGCTGCTGGTCGTCCCACTGGTGATCGCCAAGGCGGTCGCGCGGCCGGGGAAGCACACGTCCGGCTCACCACGGGCGACTCTTTCCAGCAACGGCTGGTAGTCCTCGTAGCGAGCCAGCGGGACCTGTTCGCGGAACGCCTCGGCCAATCGGCTGTCGAGCGGTAGCTGTTCCAGCCCACGCGCATGGCCGACGGGCAGGCGGGCCAGATCGCCGACCAAGCGGGCGCGGATGCGGTCCTGCGCTGCGCGCATCGACGCCGGGGTTGGGGTGCGCTTGTCGCGCAACCGCAGGAGCGGGACGGCCAGCCGGGCGAGCACCGTCACGCCTTGGCGGCGACAGCGCCAAGTGACGCTTTGGCCTGCGCCAGCCGCTTGCACACCTCGTCGCATTCTGCGGCGGTGATGGTCAGCGGCGGAGCCAACCGGATGACATTGCCGCCTGCCGGGCCGACGACCACGCCGTGGTCGAAGCCGGCCTTGATGATCGCGCCCGGATCCGTCGGCATCTGTACCCCGATAAGCAGGCCCTGACCACGCACCTGTATCGCCTCGGGGAATACCGCGCGCAGGCCGGCCTGCAGGCGGTCACCATTGGCGGCGACCTGATCAAGGAATCCAGGCTGCGTGACCACATCGAGAACGGCGTTTGCCGCCGCGCAGGCCAACTGATTGCCGCCAAAGGTGGTGCCATGCAAGCCCGGCTTCAGGAGGGCGGCGACTGCCTCGGTCATGACGACAGCGCCAATTGGGACGCCGCCACCGAGCGCCTTGGCTAGGCACAACACATCGGGCAGGATCGACGTGTGCTGATAAGCGAACATCCGGCCGGTCCGGCCGATGCCGCTCTGCACCTCGTCGGCGACGAACAGGGCGCCGTGTCGCGTACACAGCTCGCGCACCTGGGCCAGATAGCCAGCCGGTGGCACCTGCACGCCGCTTTCACCCTGCACCGGCTCCAGGAACACCGCGGCGACATCGTCGCGCATGACCCGCTCCAGCGCGGCCGCGTCGCCAAAGGGAACGAACTCGACGTCGATCAGCGGCAGAAATGGCTCGCGATACTTCGGCGTGTGGGTCAGGGCGAGAGAGCCCAGGGTCCGGCCATGGAACGATCCCTCGCAGGCGATCAGACGCGGCTTGCTGCCAGCGTGCGCGCCACTCCACAGCCTGGCGAGCTTCACCGCCGCTTCGTTGGCCTCGGTGCCGGTGTTGCAGAAGAACACCCGCGGCAGTCCGGAAAGCTCGGACAGGCGGGTAGCCAGCCGCTCCTGCAACGGATGGTGGTAATGGTTGCTGGTATGCAGCAGGGTGGCGGCTTGGCTGGCGATTGCGGCCACCAGGCCCGGGTGAGCGTGGCCCAGCGCGCTGACCGCCACCCCGCCGAAGGCATCGAGGTGGGCCTTGCCTGCTTCATCGAACAGCCAGCAGCCCTGACCGCGCACGAAGCGCACGTCCTGGCGACCGTAGTTCTGGACCAAGTGCGGATGGGCGGGGACGGGGATTGGCATGGCGGCGGAATGATCGCCGAAGTGGGGGTAGGGGCAAGCCGCAGCACCCTGGGGCCTGTTGAGACACCGCCCGGAACCCAACGCGATGTGGCTGACCCACGGTTGCTTCCCCCTTTTCCAGGGACTACATTTCCCTCGTGCCCGAGACCGCCGCCTCCATGCGCTGGACCATCTGGTTCTGGCCTGCCCTCATCGCCACCCTGGTCAGCGACTTGGCCAGCAAGTACGCGGTGTTCGCCCTTCAGCGGCACCAGCTGCCCAGCTGGATGGAGCAGCATTACAATACTGGCGTGGCCTGGAGCATGCTCGCCGATCATCCCGGTTTCGTCGCCGCCCTGACCGCCGTCCTGATCCCGGTCCTCGGTTGGGTCTGGTGGAGCGGCTACCGCAAGCTCGGGAGGATCGAGAACCTCGCCTTCGGCCTGATCCTTGGTGGCGCCCTCGGCAATGGCTACGACCGCGCGGCAGCGATGTTCGGCCACTGGCCAGGCGTGCGTGACTTCATCCATGTCGACCTCAACCGGGTTGGCATCGACTACATCTGGCCGACCTTCAATATCGCCGATAGCGGCATCTCAATCGGTTTCGTCCTGCTGCTGGTGCGCGCCTTCGCGCCGACTGCCCGCCCAACTCCGGCCCCCGTCTCCTGAGCCCCCCATGCAAGTGAACCAGGCCGCCCGCGAACTGATCTTCAAGGTCGTCTACTACGGCCCCGGCATGGCCGGCAAGACCTCTAACTTGGCCTGGCTGCAGCGCCAAGCTCCGGCCGGCACCGCCAGCGAGCTGTTGACCGTCGATACGCATTCCGAACGCACCCTGCATTTCGACCTCATGGCGCTCGATCTCGGCCAGGTCCAGGGGCATCACATCCGGGTCGAATTCCACACCGTACCCGGCCAGAGCTACTACGCCGCCACCCGCAAGCTGGTACTGACCGGCGCTGATGCGGTGGTTTTCGTTGCCGACAGCCGACGCGAAGCGCTCGACGAGAACATCGCATCGATGAACGAGATGCTCGACAATCTGCGCCAGCTCGGCATGCCGAACCAGATCCCGGTCGTCCTGCAGTACAACAAGCAAGACCTGCCCACCGCGGTGCGTCCCGAGCAGCTCGATCCGCTGATGAACGTGCGTAGCTGGCCCAGCCGGGGCGCCAGTGCGATCAATGGCCAAGGCGTCTCCGAATGCGCCAAGGAGATCCTCGCCATGCTCGCCGATGCGGCTGCCGAGGTCTCGCTGCCTGAAGTCCCATCCGAGATCACCCCGCGCACCTGGCTGATCTCGTGCCACCGCTGCCAAGCCATGCTGGAGGTTCCTGATGCCGCGCCCGGAGCGGTCTACACCTGCGGTGTGTGCTCGGCCTCGCTGGAGGTCGTAGACCCAGATCGCGGCCTGACCCGCCAGCCCCAGCCCAGCAGCACCCCGGCGCCACGTCCACCGCCGATGCGCAGCAACGACCCCAGCGACTATGCGATGAAGTCGCTGCCGGCCCAGCAGCAGGAATTCGTCAACAACGAATCCGCCCTGCAGCGCGCCACCCACGGCACACCTCGACCAACCCTTCCGTCCGCCGGCGGTGACTTTCCGCTTGCTGGCTGGGAGGTCGTCACCTTCCTCGACGAGAGCCCGCAGGGTCGCCGCTTGCGCGTTCGCGACACCGCCAGCGGCCGGACCTGCCGCGCTCTGGTACTGTCGCCGACGATGATGGCGCAGCCGGGCTACGCCGATTCGATCGAGCCGCATGTGCGCATGGCCGGGCCGCTCAAGCACCCGCATATCCTGCCCCTGCTGGAGATGCGCCCCGCCGGCGGCACCGTCGTCCTGCTCTCGGCCGACATGCCTGAGCACGAACCGCTTAACGTGGTGCTGGGACGCCGACGCGCCCTCGCACCGCCGCATGCCATGGGCATCCTCCGGCAGGTCGTCCTCGCTTTGGAAGACGCTGCCCGCACTGGCGTGGTGCATGGCTGGCTGCGCCCAGAATGCATTCTCGTCAGCCCGGACGGCACCGTCCTGGTTGACGAGTTCGCGGTACCCAAGAACCACCGCTTCCTGGTCCGCGAACTGGCCGGCGCCAGCGCCGCGACCGAATACTACCTCGCCCCCGAGCACCTTGGCGACGACGCACGTAGCGATCTGCGCAGTGACATGTTCCTGTGTGGAGCCCTGCTCTACCGCATGGTCACCGGCGAAGGCCTAGTCACCGGCTACAATGCGCACGAGGCGCTCCACAAGCTCATGGCCGGCGGCGGCAAACCGCTACGCGCGGTCGGCAACACGGTGTCCCGCGATCTCGACCTGTTCTATCGCCAGCTGACCGCCTTGAACCGCGGTGAGCGCTTCGATACCTACCGCAAGTTGGTCGAAATTCTCGACCGTTTCGGCGGCGGTGCAAAGCGGCAGACCCTGCGCCTGACGCAACCGGTCGGCGCGCCAGGCGCCCGTGGCCTGGCCACCCCGGGCTCCGGCACGCATCAACGGACAGGCACCGGAATCCATGGGCAACCACCAGGCGGGACACACCGACAAGGGACGGGCGGCTGGCGCGCCCCGACCGGGCCGATCCAGGCGGCCCAGCAGCGCCGCGCCGGCACCGGCGAATTCGTGCGTCCGCACCGCGGCGGCGGCAGCGGTGCGGCGGTCGTGGTCGTGGTGATCGCCGTCCTCGCCATGGTTGGCGCAGTGGCCTACGTGATGATGCAGCGTCCGCAGCCGGTCAGCGAGGCCCCCAGGTCGAACCCGACTGTTGAACAGCGCCAGAGCAAGCTGACTGAGCAGACGCCCGCCAAACCTGCGACGCCCAAGCCGCCGGCAAAGCCAACGACTGCCGGCAACATCGGTTCCGTTCCGCCAGAATTGCAGCCCGCAATGCCCGCGGCACCCATCCCGACCGTCGCGCCGACCGTGCCAGCCAGGGTCGCTGCCCCGGCCGCAGCGCAGCCGCCGTCACCGCCGCCAGAACTGAGTCCCGGCGAGCGTCGTGACCTGCTCAACACCATTACCGATCTCGTGCTTGAGGAACGCTACCAGCAGGCCCTGGTCGAGACTGAACGCATGCCGCTGGCAGAGGACCGCCAAGCGCAATACCAGCAGGTGATCAGCCGACGCGAGACTCGCCGCACCGACCTCGAGGCACGCTCGCGGACGATCAATGATCTGACAACCATCCAAGCCCTGCTGCGCCCGGCACTGGATGGGACCTGGGGCATCCCTGGCGATCGCGAATGGGCCCGCGGCCTCCTGGATCAGGCAGAGGCTCGCCTGGCCGGAGCAGGTACCCCTGCAACGGCCCCGAACGACGGAACCGCGGTCCCGCCACCGGCAGCGGCACCGAATCGGACGCCGTCTCCGGGCGGTGCCAGCACCGTGCCAGCGACGACCGAACCGGCCACGGCCGATCCGGCCTTCACCGTCCTGTCGGCCTTGGCCAAAGGTGAAACCGGAGCAGCCAAGGCGTCCGCCGAAGGCATTCCCGAAACTTCGCCGGATGGTCGCGCTCTGCGCTTGGCCGTGTCCTCCTTCAGTCAGCGGCCCAGCCTGCTCGACCGGGTGGCCAAAGCACACAGCGCCAAACTACGGCTGACCCACCCGACCACCCGCGAATCAGTCGATGTGGTCGGCGCGTCAACGTCCGGCCTGGACGTCTCGGCTCCAGGCGGTGCCACCTCCGCCTTGGCGTGGGGACAGGTCGGAGCACGTGATCTCGGCCGGCTCCTCGGTGATGCCGCCGCTGCCGCCGGTGCGATGCCCGAAGACCATGCCTGCGCCGTGACCGGCCTGATCATCGGTGGAGACGCGGTACTTGCCGCCGTCCACCTGCGCAAGGTGCGATCCACCCTGCCCGATGGAACTGCTACCGTCCTGGACGACCTGGTCGCCATCGGCCGCCGTGCCGAATCCCAGGTCCTGCTCAGCCGTGCCAATGAAGCGCAAAAATCCGGGGCGGCCAAGGCCCTGGCAGACTGCATTATTGAGCTGAAGAAACCGGAGCGCGCCGCCATCCCCAGCGTAGCGGCGGCGCTGCCTCGCCTCGAAGCCGCATTGCGCGGAATGCAGGACGCCAAGGCCACCGGTCCAGCCCGCTTGTCCGATCGCGTGACCTTCGATGCTACCGGCGATCTTGCCCAGTTCGAGACTGCCGGCACGTGGCAGGTCAATGCCGGCGTGGCCAGCAACAACGATGCCGCCAAGCTGTCGCGCAAAGATGCCGGCAACGCCAAAAGCGTGCAGGTCATCCTGGCACCCAATGCCAAACGTGGCACAATCACACTCGAATTCCGCGGCCTGAAGGTCGCCTTCGACCTGGCCAGCGGTCTGTTCGCAACCCAGGTGGGTGACCGGACGACGGCACCCAAGCCCTGCAACGTCGTCGAGCGCGTGCCGAACACGCTCTACCTTGCCTATCTGGAGGATGGCAACCACACCACCATCGAGCTGAATGGCCAGATTATCGGCGACATCGTCATGGGTGAACTCGGCGACGCCTGCATCTTGTCCCTGTCCGGTGGAGCCCAGGCGCAGATCGACGAGATCGCGTTTACCCGTATTGAAGCCCCGAATCCGGGCCGTTCTGCAATCCGTAAGCTCGGTTGGGAATCTACCGGAAACGCCAGTCTCGATGAGAAGGCCGGAGCCATCTCCCTGGTTGGTACACCGAACACTCCGGCAAGTATCAGCAGCCAAGTTCCCGGAACCACCATCGGCTACACCGTCGAGGTGAAGGGCGATGGCGCCTTCCGGATCCAGCTGTTAGGGCAGGGGGGTGAACAGCACATCGACCTAAAGCTCGTAACTGGCGAGACCCAGCGTCTGACCGTGCGATGGGCAGCCGGGACCTTCGCCGTGCTCGACAGCAACGGCGTCCCACTGCAGAGCAGCAAGCTGGATCGGCCGGTGACCGAGGTGCATTTCACCGCCTTTGCCCAGGCCACGCTGACCCTGCCCATTCGGCCCAATCGGCAGTAGCCCGGGGACTCTGTCCCCGGGCTACTGCCGGGAGGCCTTTGCCCCCGGAGCCCCAGCTCGGCTCGGCTCGGCTCGGCTCACTGACGTTCGCCGATTGTGAACTAGATGTCTGATGAAGCTCGCTGGGCGCGCGCCGCCCAGGACCACACAGCAAGCACGGCCCAGTCGCGGCGCGCTTCGGCGCTCGCTGCCGGACGCACTGCCCATGACCGCACGTGAGTGTACGATACGCGGAAACTTCAGCCACGAACAGCGGGGGTCACGTACCAGCGGTCGGTGCGGATGATGCTACCGTAGCCGGCAGGGGCGGCGAGAGCATCACGGCCGCCGGTGAAGCCGTCTTCGGTGAGATAGAGCAGTTGGATGTATTTGAACAGATCCCATGGACGGGCTGCTTCCAGATGCGCGCTGACTCGGGCGTGTTCTAACAGGCTCAATTCGACCAGACGGAATGGGACGCTGCCGTGATTGGGTACCCACCAGCGGCGCTGCGGATCGCACACGCCGAATTCGGCACCGTCGCGGACGATGCGCAGCTCTGGCTCGGACTGCTCGGCCCAGCCGTTATCGACGAATCGAACGATGCGGACGGTGCGCAAGGCGACACCATCCGGCGAATCACCAACGTCGGCCGCCACCACGCAGGTAGTGTGACGACCGCACTGGGTCAGCAGGAGGCAGGACGAGATGCGGGATGGCCGCATCGTCGCTACTGGGACTCGGGCGAGCTGGGTGTCGTTCAGCACGGCATAGACGGTGTGATTGCGCAGGGCTCGGCAAGAAACAGCCATGTAGAAGGTGGAAACCATAATGATTAAACCGGTTTCCCAGGCGTGCATGATGCAGCCATGAGGATCCTCATCATGCTTGCCGCCATCTTTACCTCCGTGCCTGCTGCCGAGTACCCCGCCGCTCCGCCCAAGCCGAACGGTCCACTCGACTTCACCCTGCGCTCGATTGAGGGAAAGGACTACCCGCTCGCCCAGCATGCAGGCCAGGTCCTGCTGATCGTAAACGTGGCCAGCAAGTGCGGATTCACTGGTCAGTACGCTGGTTTGCAGGGCCTGTACACCAAGCACCAGGCTGCCGGTCTGGTCGTGTTGGGCGTACCGGCAAATGACTTTATGTGGCAAGAACCTGGCAAGGACAGCGACATCGCCACGTTCTGCTCCCGCACCTATGGCGTGACATTCCCGATGATGGCCAAGACCACCGTCAAAGGCGGCGACATCACCCCCCTGTACGCCTGGCTGACCGAGAAAAGCCCCTTCCCAGGGGCCGTTTCGTGGAACTTCAACAAGTTCCTGATCGGCCGTAATGGCCAGGTGAAGGCACGCTTCGGATCGCGCACGGCACCCGAGGATGCTGAACTGACGACCGCCATCGAGCGCGAACTCGCCGCTAAGCTCTGATTCACTTCGTCTTGGGCTTCGCCACCGTGATGCGATAGGTCACCGAACCGGCAGGAGCCCGACCACCGCTTCGCGACAGGCGCAATACGGCACCCACGGTGTCGTTTGGTGCCGTCCAGGTCCAGACGCTCTTGGCGGTCCCGGGCGGCAATTCTGTGATCAGTCCCTGTGCAGAAGCCAGCGCCATGCGAAACGCGGCCGGCGTACCCTCGTCGTCCGGACTGTTCATCGCGCCCTGACGGAAGGTCCACATACCTGACTGATATTGCAGGGTGATCTTGGTTCCGGCGGGCAGATCGCCCAAAGCCAGCGGCTTGTCCGCACGGACCACCGCATTGCCTTCCCACGGCTTGCCGACCGCCGGGCCGGCACTGTCGCCCAGCAAGTCGCTGCTGGCACTTTCCTCGGCCTCGATCTCGCCCAGAACCTTGTCAAGCGTGCCCAACGAGGTGAAGAACTGGCGCGCCTCGGCGTGCTGCTCGTCGAGCCGCAGGATCTCCTTCCAGGCCCGGCCGGCTCCGGGCATGTCGCCCTTGACCACCTGCTTCTTGGCCACCACTGCCAAGAGCGGGATGGCTTTGGCGCGCTCCTTGGCAATCCCGTCGTCGAAACCCTTCCGGAGCTTGGCGACGGCATCGTCGTACTTGACCCGCTCCTTGAGAACCGGGTCGTCCTCGACTGCGAACAAGGCGCAGACAGCAAGGAGGAGGACCGTGAGCAGGCGGAGATGGATCATGGCCGAGATCCTACGACTTGGCGCAGGCGCTGTTGCTGTGGAAAGAGCCTACAAGCCAGCCTGGCCTGCGGCGATGATGTCGGACATACCTACACTTGTCCCTCGACGCACGTAGCAGCCGCTGCTGGCATTGCCGAGGGCGAGCCGCTGCGCCGCCGGCAGATCGAGCATCAGGCCCAGGCCATAGCCGGCATTGAAGCGATCGCCCGCTCCGGTCAGTTTGACCGGAGTTTGAGTGTAGGGGCCAGGCACGTAGGCCTCGCCGGCGATACCGGCGCAGGCGGCGTTATGCAGGGCGTGCACAACGACCTCAGAGACCCCGATCGCACTGCGCAGCCGGGCCGCCAGGGCGACCATGCCCTCATCATCGCCACCGCCAACAAGCCCAAGCAACCGCGCGAGGACATTCGCCTCGTTGAGATTAACGCCCAGGGAGGCATGACCGCATTCGGCTAGGCGCGGAAGGACAGCCAGCATCGCACGGATGTCCTCGCCTCTACGCCCACTGGGATCAACCAGATCGATGACGAAGGCCGGCCGATGGGTCAGACGAGAAAAGACCCGCTCGGCAAGCAGGCGCCACACCGCCGTCATGTGTGGATACAGCGTCCAGTTGGTCAATGCGATCAGCCGCGCACGGGCGCAGGCGGCTGGATAGGCCCCACTGCACAACGCACGCTCGGCAAGTGCGGCGTCGATGGTCGCCAGCTGGGCCACCGCGGAAAGCATAAGTTTGCCATCGCCAAACTCGAGGGCTAGCGTGCGGCCATGCACCTCTCCAAGCGGATGGACGGCGGCGAAGCGGGCCAGGGTCGGTGCGAATGCCGCATGGATTGGAGCGCCGACCGTGGCGAATAACTCAACGCGTGCGCCGAGGGCGGCAAGACCGTCGCCCAGGTTTACTGCGCAACCGCCAGCGTCCTGACGATGGACCACAATCTCGCGCAGACTGCTTCGACCTGCTGCCGCCGCGGCCCACGCAGCGAAATCGGTGATCGCCCGCATCGGGATGAATTCGCCTACCCCACGGCGTTCCCCGACCACCTGGATCATCTCATCGACAAAACCGTCAAACCCGGTGACCGCAGTGAGCGCGGCGAGTTCGCCACGGCGAGCCGCCAGCACGCGAGCCAGTTCCGCGTAGATCTCATTGGCCGCGGACGCGATCACGGAACGCGCCTGATCGCAGCATCAGTAAAGATGTCCGCCTCGTCACGCGACCGGGTCGAGAACTCGCTGACCACCGCGCCCTGGGGCCCGGCAGTGAACCAATGTTTGACATTGGGGCCGAGGGTCGCCTGGTCGCCTGGCCGCAGATGCACGGTGCGGAATACCGAGACGGTATCGCGCTTGTCGGCGGGCAGGCGCTGCAGCGCCGACGCTTTGGCGGCTTCGTCATGGTCGCCGGCCAAGTACAGCCACACCTCACCCTGGCGCACGCGGAAGGTCTCCTCCTTGCCCGGCTCGCCGTCAACCGGCGGATGGCGGTGCTCGGGGCAGCTCTGCCCGGGTAGCATCATCAGCTCCTTGGCGCAGCAGCGCCGGGTGTTGACGTAGACGTGGATGGCGAGGCCGAATTCGCCATAGCGGCCAAGTCCGAAATCGGCGATCTCGATCTGCGTCGCCTCATCGTCTCGCAAGGTCAGTCCGGCGGCTCGCATCTGCGCGGCAGCGGCGGCGCAGCGGCCGGCATGGACGGACTGGGCGGAAATGGCAGTCATGAGCGGATCCTCGGGGGTCAGGGCAGCAGCGGCGGCAAGCCGTGCGGTCGGGGTCAGGGCATTCCACGCCTCGGCGCGGGGTTCGTCGGCGGCGGCGGTATAGCGGCAGGCATTGATAATGGCGGCGGTGAGCGGGGCCGGATCGACGCCGGTGGCCAGGCACAGCCGCCAGGCTCCGACCAGGCGGTCGTCAGCGGCCAGCTTGCGCCAGGGATCGCGGGCGACCCGCGCCACCGGATCGGCGAGCGCCCGGTTGCGGTAGCGCTGCAGCAGATCATCGGTGATCGCGAGGCATGCCGCCTCGGCATTCCCGCCGTGACGGCGGCCGAGCGCCTGAGCGACGGCGGCGGCCGCCGCACGCACCAGCGCAACCAGCGCCGCATCGTGCATGCAGTCGGGGATGGTCGTCATGCCACGCAGATGTCCGCCATAGGCGAGGCAGGCGTGGGTGAGGTTGTGCAGGTAGAGCTTCTGGGCGAGGACCAGGTCGAAGTCGTCCGTAGCGACCAGCCCAGAAACGCTGGGCGGGGTGCCGCGGAAGGCCGCACGTTCGACCGGCAATTTGGCGTAGGCCTCGACCCGGATGTCGAGCACGTCCTCACCCGCTGCGGGCGGCGGGATCATGCGGCCGATCGAGGTGCGCACGCAGCCGAGCCGATCAGCGACCTGCGGGGCGACGGCCAGCACGGCGGCGCGCAGCTGTTCATGGGCCTGGGCGCCGTTCTCGCACACCAGCACATCAAGCGGATCAGCGCGCTGCTGGAGCCCGGCGGCGATAGGCCCGCCCAGCCGGGGCAGAACGTTCAGCCCGACCGCTGTTGCCGCCAGATCGCAGGTTGCGACCGCAGCTGCCACCGCCGCCGCATCGCGACCATCGATCACCTGCACACCAGTCACCGGCTGGACCTGCTCGCCGGCATTGTCGACGACGATGACGCGGTAGCCACCGCGTGTGCGCAGGGCAGCGACCAGCGTCGGCGCGACCTCAACGAACACCACCTGCCAGCCGGCAGCAGCGAAGGTTGGGGCGATGAATCCACGGCCGATGTTGCCGGCGCCGAACTGCAGCAGAGTGGGCATGTCACCCATCCTAGCGCGAAGTCCCCTTCTGGCGATGCCTGTCAGAGCAGTCGCCATGCCTGTGGCGCCACCTTCAACCAGATGGTGGATGACCGAAACGGGCGCGGTAGACGCGGCTGAAGTGGGGCTGGCTGGCGAATCCGCAGGCGCTGGCAACGTCCTTGACCGTGTGCCCGCCACCACGCAGCAGTTCGTCGGCTCGGCGCAAACGGGCCTCGGCTAGTCCGGCCATCGGTGTCGTGCCCAGCTGGCGACGGCAGGCCGTCACTAGGCCGCTTGAGGACAAGCCGCAGGCGGTGGCTAAGTCGGCCAGGGTGGTGGGGCGGGAAAGCCGTTCGTCACAAGCGCGGGCAAAGCGGGCAGCGAAGCCCTCGTCATCGAGCCGGGCGACAAACGCCGGTGCCAGCGACGCCGCCGGCAGCCCCCGCACCAACAACCAGAACAGTTCCTGCATCAGCGCATCCTGCACACGGGCCGCTACTCGATCGCCGCGTGCCGCCTCGGCTTCGAGTCCGTCAAGGATGGCCAGCACCCGGGTATCGCCCTGGGTCACCGGAACGGCTCCGGGAGCCAGCAGCGGCGCACCATCGAGGGCGAAGGACAGACCGACATAACTCAGCGGCGGGCGCAGGATGTCGGCGTGATACTGACCGGGCGCGACCACCAGCAGGCCAGCCTCGGACAGGGCCAGCGGATTGCCGTCGACGCGGCAGCGGTAGGACCCGCGCCGCACGGCGATCAGCTCGTAGGCGGTGTGGCGGTGCTCGGGATAATCATAGCTCTCGGCGACATCGATGGCCCCCATCCAACGGAACGATGGCCTGATCTCGGGACCCAGCCCGCTGCCAGCAGCGCGGGCAACCTGCCGCCAGCGCACTGCTCCGGCCCACGGCAGGATCGGCGCGTCGCCGTCCGTCCTGGCCTGCAGCGGACGTTTCATACCGGCAGGGTCGGCGCCTCGTCGCCCCACGACAGCACCACGCCGCAACCCGGCCGCTCTTCGAGGTCGATGCGGTCGAGCTGCGGGATCAGCGGTGCGGTCTGAACGCGCAGCCATCGCGCCAGGCCGGCGGCGTCTGGTTGAGCCAAGCCATCGAGGTGGTCGAGGCAACGGTGATCGAGGATGCGGTAGACCGGGTCGAACAGCCGCTTCACGTCGCCGTAGTCCACCGTCCAGCCCAGCACGGTGTCGAGCGGAGCCGACAGATGCAGCTTCAGCCGGTAGCTATGCCCGTGGAGTCGCCGGGTCGGATGGTTCTCGGGCGCAGCGCTCAGATGCAGCGCGCTTTCACAACGGAACTCCTTCCAGATGCGATGACGCACGCCGTCGAAGTGGCATCCGGCGGTGACCGTCTCATAGACGCTGACCCAGCTCAGCTCGGGCAGCGATGGCCTCAGGCGGCCCCACAGCCACGCGGCCAGCATCTCGCTGGTCGGGTTCTCCAGCCCCTTGATGTCGTTGAGGCAGCGATGGTCGAGTTCGTGGATAAACGGCGTCCAGCGTTCTTCCAGACGGTCGTAATCGATGCCGAGATGTTCGCCTTCGGCGAGTGGCTGGACCGCGTGCAAGACGACCTCGAAGCCGTGGCCGTGCATGCGGCCGCACTGGTGGCCAGCCGGCACGTGCGGCAGCTGGTGCGCCGCCTCGAAGCGGAAGCGGCGCCACACGTGCACACGGCCTTGCGCGTCGAGATCGGCACCCTGGTCGGGTGTGCTCTGCACGCCAACGGCGACGATGCCGGGCACGCTGCGCTGGGCGACGCTCTGCCGTTCCAGCCGAGTGCGCAGCCAGCGCGCCAGCTCTTCGTCGGTCGGGACACTCAGCAGCTCGTTGAGGAACCGGTAATCGAGGTCGCCAACCGAACGGTCGAGGCACTCGCCCAGCGTCTCTACCTCAGCGCCGGCAAAGGCAGCCCACGACGGGGGCGGTTCAGCCCACACCCGGGCGACAAAGCCATGGCCATGCAGGCGGCGGCAGCGATGACCGTCAGGCAGCACGGCGACCGTGCGGGCGGCCTCGAAACGGGTGGCGGCGGTGAAGCGCAGCGACTCTGGCATGATCCCAGCAGCAGATGGGGAAATGGCCGCTTTGCCAGTGGTCAGACCGGCTGGCCCAGGCGCGCCAGCAGCGGATCGGCAATGCCTACCTCGGCAAAGCCCTTGGCCCGCAGCACGCAGGCTGGACAGACTGCGCACGGTGGCACCTGACCGGCATAGCAGGTGTGGGTCCAGGCGAGCAGATCCAGACCGCCCTCGGCCTGGGCCAGTCGGACACTCTCGGCTTTGTCGATCCACATCAGCGGCGTGTGGATGGTGATCTGCGATTCCAGTCCAAGGCGCAGCGCCTGCTGCAGCGCCGCCATGGTGTCCGCGCGGCAGTCGGGGTAGCCGCTGTAATCGGTCTGGCAGACTCCGGTCACCAGATCGGTTGTTCCCAACTGCCAAGCCCAGGCCGCGGCCAGGGTCATGAAGAGCAGATTGCGCCCGGGCACGAAGGTGTTGGGCAGGCCGCCAGGTCCGGTGACTCCCAGGACCGCCCCAGTCTCACTCGTCAGCGTATTGCCGCCGAGCTGCTTCAGACTATCGACCGTGATCGTCCGATGATGCCGCACTCCGGCACGTCGGGCGACTTCAACGGCGCAATCGAGTTCGACCCGGTGACGCTGGCCATAATCAAAGGTGATGGCGTCGACCACCGCCCAGCGGCGCTTGGCCCAGGCCAGGCATGTGGTGCTGTCCTGACCACCGGAAAGGACGACGAGGCATGCGCTCATGCCCGCACTCTAGCGGGGCTCCATCGCCTGGCGATGGGGCGGGCGCCGAACGGCGGTGGCGGCATACCGTCGGCGCAGCCGACGCCGCCACGGTTTCGGAGCTTGCGACGAAACCGTGCCAAGACCAAGCCTGGGGGGGACAGACCGAAGGCCGTAGGGGGCGAAGCCGGCTCGGACCCTCCCGGCATCAGCGAATCAGCCCTGCCAGCTCCTGCAGGATCTGGTCGGTCGTCTGGATGACGCGCGCATTCACCTGGAAGCCACGCTGGGCGGTGATCAGGCGAGTGAACTCGCTGGCGATGTCGACGTTGCTACCTTCCAGCGAACCGCTGGTCAGCGAGCCGGCGCCGCCTTGACCGGGTACGCGCGGGGTCTCCTGGCCGGAGTTCGACGACGGCTGCCACAGGTTGCCTCCTGATGACAGTAGGCCAGCAGCGTTGCGGAAAGTGAAGATCTGCAGCGTGCCGATGGTCTGGCTCTGGCCGTTGGAATAGAGGCCCTTGATCTCGCCATTGCCCTGGACATTCATCGATTCCAGCGAGCCGTTGGCAAAACCGTCCTGGTTGATGGCGGCGGCGGTCGAAGCGGTGCCGAAACCAGTCAGGCCGTCGGTACCGTTGGTGCTGCCCATGGACATCTGCAGGGTGGTCGGGCCGCTGGCGCCCCAGGTCATCTCCAGACGGTTGTTGTCTGGCTGGCCACGGTATCCGTTGGCGTCCAGGCCGACGCCACGGGAGGTGGTCCCCAGGGTCGAGTCACCGGTGTAGCGCCCCAGGTTGTCGAACTGGATGCCGGTGACCAGATCGCCGGTCAGTGTGCCTTCGGCCGGATTCACGTTGGCCACCATGTCCCAGACGTTGGCGCGCGCGCTGGTGGTCGGATCCACCTTGGTGCCTGACTTGAAGTAGCGTGCCTCCAGGTTGTGCTTGGTGCCGTTGGTGTCGTAGACGTCGATGGTCGTGGTCACGACCTCGGGCGAGAAGCGGACGCGGTACCAGTCGAAGTTGGTGTTGTTCGGCACCGAGTACTGCCAGCGGTTGACGTCGGTGGTCACCGGATCGGTCGGGCTGTCCTCGAACAGGTCGGGCTGGCCGTTGGGGGCGCCGGTCGAGTCGCGGTCCTGGACGATCGAGGTGGTATCGGAATCGTTCACCAGTGAAGTTTCCCAGGTGACATCCTGACCACTGCCGAGATTCAGGGTGCCGGAGAGGTCGTAGGTGACGGTGTCGCCGATCTTCACATGCGGCAGGTTCGCCATGGTGAAATCCTTCATCGCGCCGCCGGTGTAGTCGGCAGGCGGGATGGAGATCGAGCCACGTTCCGAACCGTTGATCTTGATCGACACCTTCAGCGAGCGGCCGACCTGGCTGGACAGGTCGACCGATGGCATGGTGATGGTCGGGCGAAGCAGGCCGCTGGCGGCCATGGTGACCGCGGCGACGTTAGTGCTGGATACGCCGCGGTAGTTGAAGCCCAGGGTTGCGCCGCTGGGCTCGGTCAGCTTGCCAAGAACCGAGCTGAAGGCGATGCTGCCGGTGGTGGTCAGGTTACCGGTGACCTCGTAGGTGACCTGGTCAGTCGACTTAACTTGCGGGAAGCTCTGGAGGGTGAAGGCCGTGTTGGTCGAAGGTAGACTGTAATCGGCGGCCGGTACGGTGATGGTGCCGGCGCTGTTGCCGTTGACCCGTACGGTGATCAGCAGGCTCGAACCGAGCTGGGCTGACAGGTCGTCCGCAGGCATGGTAAAGGTTGGGCGCAGGGCGCCCTCATTGCCGGCCAGGACGCTGTTCACCAGGTTGGTGGCGCCAGCGCCGCCGTGGGGCGAACCGGCACCGGACAGAGCGCCGCTCGCGGCGCTCTGGGCCTCGGGAGCGCCGAGCGGCAGACGATCATCTTCGCCAATGAACAGCGAGAATCCTTTGCCGGGCTCCAAGCCACGGGCAGTCAGATTGCCGTTCTCCAACTGCACCGCTCCAAAGGTTCGCGTGCCGTGCGTCATGACCTGATTCAGTTTGGCGACCAGGCCGCCGACGGTCTCCTTCCAGGGGTCGAACTGGATCTTGCCGCCGTAGACCTCGCCGTCGGGCTTGGTGCCGAAGACCGACAGGTCGGTGAGCATGTTGGTGTCGTAGGTATAGTCGCCACTGTTGGCGCCACCGGTCGAGGTCCCATCGTCAGCCACGATACTGACCACGTCGTTCTTGTTCACCTTCACCGAGGAGTCGATGGAGAACGTGCGGGCCGCAGCCGAAGCGCCGGTCAAGTCCTGGTTCACCGTGGCCGATCCGATGATGACGCCGGACCGCTGGATGGTCAGGCGCGTCGGGGTGGCGCTGTAGTCGGCTGCAGGCACGGTGATGACCGTGCGCACCGTGCCGCCAGTCGATACTGCAGTGCCTGACTTCAGGTCGACCGGGGCTGCTGCTGCGGCCGGAACCGTGCCGCTGCCAGTCAGGGATTGGCCGGGATCAGCGCCATCGCCGCGGAAGATGGTGAGATCCTTGAGCAGGCTGTTCTCATTCGCCGGGCTGAACGATGAGCGGTCCGCCGATGCGGCGACCATCGGCAGGACGCTGGTCAGCGTCTCGCCGCGGAGCGAACCGCTGTTGGCGCTCAGGTTACCTTGGAAGGTGACCGTGCGGGTCGCGGTGGCGTTGATCGAGCGGTATTGGGTCAGCGAGATAGCGCCCTGGACGCCGTTCTGGATGCCGTTGACGCGCAGACCGCTGGCCAGGTCGACGAGATCATCCTGCTGGTCGAAGCCAAAATTGCCGACGCGCGAGTAGAAGGTGCCATCCTGCGGGTTGACTCTGGTGACCTTGAAGAAGCCGTTGCCTTGGATGGCCAGGTCGAGGGTCCGACCGGTCGAGAGCAGGGCACCTTGACGCATGTCGACGTCGATCGAGCTGTTGGATACGCCCAGGCCGACCTGGCGCGGGTTGGTACCGCCGGTCTGGCTGCCCGGGGCGCTGCCGGCGCTCTGGGTCTGATTCATCGCCGTGGCGAAGCTGGTACGACTACCCTTGAAGCCGGGGGTCGAGACGTTCGCCAGGTTGTTGGCGGTGATGTCGAGGATGGCCTGGTGGTTGGTGAGGCCCGAGACACCGGAGAAGAGGGAACGTTGCATGACAGGAGGCTCCTGGGGCGGCTAGGCGTCGTGAGTGGATCGAGGTTGGGTGGTATACGCGAAGGGTGTGCCAGATCAGGCAAGCACATCGACGCCGGCAGCGGTGGCCCGGCCGCCGAGCATCACTTCAGCGCGAATCGGCGTTGGTGTGGGCGCGGCTGTGACACCGTCGATGCTGAACGCGGACTGATCGTCATCGCGCTGTTCGCGCTTGGCGGCTTGCTGCTCGTTACGCTGGTCCTGACGCGACTGTCCGTCACTCCAGGCCTGGCGCTGTTCGCCGCGATCGACCGTGATGTCGAGCGACGGATGATCGCCGCGCACTTCGGCCCGGATGTGGGGCAACGCGCGGTCGAGGGCCTGTCGCACGCCCTCGTCCTCGGCCATCAGCCGGGCCGTCATCATGCCGTCGCGGGTGATGAACTCGACACGAACGGTACCAAGTTCAGGCGGCGTCAGGCGCATGACCATGCGGGTGCCGCCATCCGGCAAGTGCTGAACAATGGTGCGCGCAACCTGATGAGCGACGGCACGTTCGACCGGGTTGGCCTCGCTGCGGAGCGAAGGGGGAACCTCAGCCTTGGCAGTGACGGGTACGATTGACGGCGTCGACAGCGAAGGTGCGGCAGCGGCAGCGGCAGCGGACGAGGATGCGGCAGCGGATGGGACTGAAGATTCGTCTGCAGTACGGCGAGCTGGCGCCGGGCGGGCGGATTCGATGGGGACGGCCGCTGGCGTGGTTGTCGGCGCGGCTGCGACCACTGGCACGGCTGCGCCGGGCGGGCGGGCATCTGGCGTCTCAGCGAGTACCGGCGGGGTCTGCGCTGGGGGCATGGACATCGGTGTGACAGCGTTCGGCGTATCGAGCGCCTGTATCTGAGCGATATCCGTCGTTGCTGACGGAGCGGTCGTTTCGACGGATGCCGGACGCTCCTTGGCAGCGGCAGACGCGCTGCGTGTCACCGCCGGAATCGAGGCACTGGCGACGAGGCTCTGCATCGGCGACGCAGCCTGTGTGACGTCGTCGGCTGCCGGAGCGCGTGATCGCTCAGCGGCTGCGGGAACGAGTGCGGGCGCCTTGGGCTGCGCTGCTGCGATCTGGGGAACTGCCGCGAGGTCTGCTGGTGCAACGAGTGACGGTTGCGTCACCGGCATGAGAGAGCTGGGGATGACCGTTGCGGTGTCATCAGTCGTGGCAGCTGCAGTCTGGAGGGCGGATTGGTCGAGTTGCGGAGCAGGTTGAACCGCGTTTGTACTGAGGGCCAACGCCGGTGCAGCGGCCAGTTCACCCGTAACGGCCGAGTTGTGGTTCGCGATGGAATTCGCCCAGGTCAACTGGTCGTCAGGCCCATTCGCCGAAGTCGATGTCACAGCCAAAAGATTCAGACTGACCGGTTGAATGGGCGCCCAGGCGGCCAGGACATCTGCCATCATGGCGTCGTCGATATCGGCGACTGTGCCGGGATCCACGGGAGCTAGAATTGCCGACCATCCCTCCAGTTGAGCGAGTAGCGATTGTTCACTGTCGCTGGCCGACCCGTCGCTGACCACGCAGCACGGTTCGGGTATCATGAGCAGCGCGGTGGGTAGTACGACCGATGGCGCGACGAGTTCGGGAATGGCGGTCTCCGGCCGCGGAGTCATCGAGCCGGTCGAAGGTCCGCCTGCCATTGGGGCCAGCAGCGCGGCGAAGTCGCCGAGAAATGGCGTGCCAGTGCTGGCAGCAGTGCCGCCTGCGCTTTCCGCCGCGGTCTCGGCCGCGAGAGCGGGGCCGAAGGGGTTGACCAGGGTCGTGCTGGTGGTTGGTGAAGCCTGGATTGGTGCAGTCTGGAGGGCTTGCATGCGTCGGGAACAACGCACGCCTCGGGCCAATCTATGAAAATCAGGTAGGCTTGCTGTAAGTCACTGTCCTAGCAACTATTCCATCATGGGGCGCAGGACGGGATGGCGTCAGTTCGCGGGCTGCGTAGCATATCGAAGTCATGCCTGATCCCCGTTTCGATATCGTCCGTCAACCTGACGGGACTCTCGTCGTCAGCCTCGGGGCTCGTGGCACAGTCGATGTCGATCTGTCGTCAGGCTGGTCGGCGCATGTGGTCGCCGAAATCGACAAGCAGAAGCCCAAGCGGATCATCATCGACGCGGGTCGTTCCACGGCCGTCGCCTCGGCGTTCTTCTCTGGTGTAATCCGCATCCGTGATCGCAGTGGCCTGCGCCGTGGCGACCTCGTGCTGCGCTGTGGTTCGGATCGCATGCGTGAAGCCGCCCGGCTGCTTGGCATGGATCAGCTGATCACCCTCGAGCGTTGACCATCGCTGGGTCAGTCCTCGGCGCCAGGTGGAGCCGGCTGGACCGCGGTCAGGCCGTGTAGACGCGGATCGTCGGCCGGCAGCAAGACCAGGTCGAAGCTCTCGCGCGTGCCCAGACGCACCGCGCACACCCCGTTCACCAGATCAACCTCGACCGAACCGGAGAGGTGGTCGCCGTTGACGAACGACCCGTTGGTCGAGAGGTCCTCGATACGGGCCCGCTCTTTGGTGATTTCGATGCGGGCATGCCTACGGCTGACCGTGTTGAAATCGTGGTCGGTATCGCGCGTCTCGGTGGGAGCCTTGATGTAGCCGCTGGTGCGGCGCAGGCTGATGTCGCAGGAGCGGCTGCGGCCAATGACCACCGCAACGCCGCGCGATAGCACGAAGCTCTCGCCCTGGACGATGCCGGCGGTGCCAATGAGGACGGGGACGGTGTCGGGCATCGATGGTCATCCTAAACACTGCGCCTTGCATGGGCAACGGTCCGCTTGCCCAGGGCTCAGGCGCCAAGAACGTGTGGACATGCCAGACCAGGGTCTGCCTCCGGCAGCACGTTTCCATCACGGCATCGACTTCAGCCGTGCTTTTGACCGCGGCCAGAAGGCCGGAGGGCGTCACTGCCAGGTCCTGGTCCGCCCGCGTGGTCGCCAGCCAGACGGGCAGGCCCGTTGCGGTCGCCTTGGCGTGATGGTCTCAACCAAGGTCGCGGCCCTGGCGGTGCGTCGGCATGCCCTCAAGCGCTGGGTCCGCGAGCTGTTCCGCCTACGCCTCAAAGATCGGCTCGATGGTTGGGACTGCGCGGTCGTCTTCCGTTCGGACCCCCCGGACCATACCGCCTGTGATGCCGAGGTCCTCGCCCTAGTTGACCGGGCCCTGGGGGCGAAGGCCGAAGGGCGGAGGCGCCGGTGAGCGCTGTTTTGGGGTGGGTTTCGCGCCTGCTGATTGTGCCGGTTCGTATCTATAAACGCTGGCTCAGTCCGCTGCTGCCAGCGGCCTGCCGCTACACCCCGACCTGCTCCAGCTACATGATTGAGGCCCTGGAGGTGCATGGCCCACTGCGCGGTCTGTGGTTGGGAGGTCGGCGGATCTGCCGCTGCCATCCCTGGGGCGGTCATGGCTGGGATCCGGTGCCGGGCACAGGGGCAGAGCCGAAGGAGCTCTTGCCATCTGAAAAGTCGCGTTAGCCTTCCCGCCCCACCAAGGACCGGCACATCGCATGATTCGCGTCGAAGCTCGCAACGGTGAACCCCTCGAAAAGACCATCCGCCGCTTCAAGAAGCGGTGTGAGAAGGAAGGGTTGACCAAGGACATCAAGAAGAACATGTACTACGACAAGCCTTCCGAGGTGAAGCGTCGTGAGAGCCGCAAGCTCGACAAGCGCATCCTTCAGGAGCGCATCGAAGCTAAAGCAGCGCTCAAGCGCTGAACCGGCTTGAACTAGAGCGCGGCTTGCCCGCGCCGCCCGTCACCCCAGGCAGCCTGCCTGGGGTGTTTCTGTTTGGGGGCTTTCGCCCCCACGGCCCTGATGGGCCTGCCCCCACGGCCGACTGCGCGGCTCGTTTCCTGCGGAAACGCGGGCGGATGGGCTTCGCCCATGGTATCCGCCCGGCGCCGCTACGCGGCCGGTTCTCGCCGCTGAAGCGGCTGCGACCAGGGCTGCGCCCAGGACCCCTACTCGCGACCGGTTCTCGTCGCTGGGGCTTTCGCCCCCACGGCCGACTACGCGGCCGGTTCTCGCCGCTGAAGCGGCTGCGCCCAGGACCCCCATTCGCGGCCCGTGGCTGCGTGCAAGAGCCTAGGTCGTAGGGGCTTTCGTTCGACCGCGCAGATCCTGAATCAGGTTCCAGCAGGCGACACTGGCTGGCAGGGCATTGGTGATGATGCCGACCGAGTCGTTTTTGCCCCACACGAAGTACGAGGTGACCATGCCGGCGCCGGCCAGGCTGATTACCCAGAACAGCGTCGGCATGGTCGCCGTGCCAGTGCGCTTGCGGTGCCAGGCCTGGATCAGCCAGCGGCCGGCGAAGCAGAACGCCCCGACGAATCCGAGGAGCTTCCAGCCCGTGATGGTCCAGTGGGTGGTGGTGAACGGCAGGTCCAGTTCGACCAGTACCCGATGCATGTGGCCGCGACCTTCATAGGGCACGCCGTTATGGAGGTAGGTCTCGGCACCCTGCAGGCCGACCACCAGGGCGAGCAGCAAGACAGCGGCGATGACCAGCCACCTCATGCTGCACCACCCCGAGCCGCGATCTTGAAGTTGCGGTTGCGCAGCTTCAGCCAACGCACGCCGAACAGGTCACGGGCTGCACTCGGAGCGCGGTTCCACAATCCGTACTTGCTGGCGCCGCCGGCGCGTGGGCGGTGATTGACCGGGATCTCGTCTATCGACCAGCCGCGCATCTGCACCAGGGTGGGCAGGAAGCGGTGCATGCCGTGGAAGAACGGCAGGTCGATCGCGGCCTCGCGCCGGACTACCCGGGTGCTGCAACCGACGTCCTTCACCGTGTTGCCGGTCATGGCGTTGCGCACGCCATTGCCGATCTTCGAGCTGATCTTGCGGAACCACGAGTCCTGGCGCTTGGCGCGGATGCCGTTGACCATGTCGACGCCCGTTTCGAGGGCGCGGGCGAGCTGGCGCGGCAGGTCGACCGGATCGTTCTGGCCATCGCCGTCGAGGGTGCCGACCCAGGTGCCGCGGGCGGCGCAGAAGCCGGCCATAAAGGCGGCGCTTTGGCCGTGATTGCGATCCAGGGCGATCCAGCGGTGCGGGGCGGGCAAGCCCTGCATCAGTTCGCGCGAGCGATCAGTCGAGCCGTCGTCGACCCACAGCACTTCCCACCGATAGGTCTGGGTCGCGAACGCGGCGTCGATTTCTCGGGCAAGGGCGGGTAGGGTCTCCTGCTCGTTCTTGACCGGGATGACGATGGTGAGGAGGACGTCGTCGGGCATCGCGGGAGGCTATAGCGAAAGCTGGCGAGGAAAGGGGAGGCGGCACGGCGCGCGTTGCCTCTGCCGAGGCAGTCCTACCGTGTCCGCCCCATGCCCCGCATTACCCTCCCCGATGGCGCCGTCCGCGAATTCCCCCAGCCGATCACCGGCCTCGAGCTGGCGACGTCGATCAGCCCTGGGCTGGCCAAGCGCTCGATCGGGGTGAAGGTCGACGGGGCAGAGATCCGCGATCTCAGCCGTCCGCTCGATCGAGACTGTTCAGTCAAGATCATCACGGTGAGTAATGACGACCCCGATGCGCTGTTCCTGCTCCGCCACAGTGCAGCGCACGTCCTGGCCGAAGCGGTGTGCGCGGTGCTGCCCGGAACCCGTCTGGCCTACGGTCCGCCGGTCGACGAAGGCTTCTATTACGACCTCAAGACCCCGCGTCCGATCTCCGAGGCCGATTTCCCGGTCATCGAAGCGAAGATGCAGGAGATCGTCGCTGCCAACAAGCCGTTCACCCGCTGCGAAGTTTCGCATGCCGAGGGTCTGCAGCGCACGGCTGGCGATGTCTACAAGACCGACAACGCCCAGCGCGCCATCGCCAAGGGTTCAGCCAACCTGTCGTTCTACGCCAACGGCACACCTGACAGCGACTGGGAGGACCTGTGCATGGGCCCGCACGTGCCCAGCACGGGCTTCCTCAAGGCCTCGAAGATCATGTCGGTGGCCGGCGCCTACTGGCACGGCGATCAGACCAGCGATCAACTGACCCGCATCTACGGCACCTGCTTCGGCGATGACAAGGGTTTGAAGGCCCACCTGTCTCGCATCGAAGAAGCCAAGAAGCGCGACCACCGCAAGCTCGGCAAGGAGCTCGACCTCTTCCACATCGAAGAGGACAATCCGGGTCAGATCTTCTGGCACCCCAAGGGCTGGTCGATCTACGTCGCCCTCATGGACTACATGCGTTCGAAGCAGCGCGCTAATGGCTACGTCGAGGTGCACACGCCTTCGGTCATGTCGAAGAGCCTGTGGGAGAAGAGCGGCCACTGGGACAAGTATCGCGACAACATGTTCGTCACCGAGAGCGAAAAACGCGACTTCGCGATCAAGCCGATGAACTGCCCAGGTCACATCCTGATCTTCAAGCAGGGCCTCAAGAGCTACCGCGAGTTGCCTATGCGCATCGCCGAGTTCGGCTCGTGCTGCCGCAACGAAGCCTCGGGCGCGCTGCATGGCATCATGCGCGTGCGCGGCTTCGTCCAGGACGACGCGCACATCTTCTGCGCCGAGAGCATGATCGAGTCGGAAGTCGCAGCGTTTTGTCGCATGCTTACCGAGGTCTACGCCGATTTCGGCTTCGGCATCGAGCGCATCGAGGTCAAGCTGTCGACCCGCCCCGAGAAGCGGCTTGGCAGTGACGAGAGCTGGGACAAGGCCGAGCAGGCCCTCGGACGTGCAGTCACCGCAGCCGGGCTGCAGTTCGCAATCAACCCTGGTGAAGGCGCGTTCTACGGTCCCAAGCTGGAGTTCACCCTGGTCGACGCGATCGGCCGCGGCTGGCAGTGCGGGACCATCCAGCTCGATCCGAACCTGCCGGGCAAGGAGCGTCTCGACGCCACCTACGTCGGTGAAGACGGTGCCAAGCACAACTGCGTTATGCTGCACCGTGCCATCCTCGGCTCACTGGAGCGTTTCATCGGCATCCTGATCGAGCATTTCGAAGGTAAGTTCCCGCTCTGGCTGGCGCCCGAGCAGGTGCGCATCCTGCCGATCAGCGACGAGCAGTTGCCCTATGCCCGCGAAGTGCAGGCGCAGCTGGTGGCGGCCGGCATCCGCGCCACCGTCGACGAGAAGCCCGACAAGCTGGGCGCCAAGATCCGTGAGGCGCGGCTGGCGCGGGTGAACTACTTCGCCGTCCTCGGGCAGGCCGAGGCGGGGGCCGGCACCGTCGCGTTGCAGAACCAGGCGGGCGAGAAGCTGGGCACTCTGGAGATCGACGATGTGGTCGCGCGTTTCCTTGAAGAGATCGCTGAACGCCGGCTTCCGGTGGCTGCCGCCACGGCTGGGTAGAAACCACTGCGCATCACTGCTGAGTCTTGTTCACACGCGACTTACGCATCCGGTTGCGCGCGCGTGGAAGCCCGCATGATACGTCGCTCACGCTTGATCGGAGTCAGCATGCGTCGCCTCGCCATCCTTGCCCCCTGCGCCCTCATCCTGCTCGCCCTGGCCGGTTGTCAGTCCGAAGAGGAGAAGCGTGCCGAACGCGAGAAGCTCAAGAGCGAACTGCGCTCGGAGATCATTTCCGAATTGAACGGCATGGTGTCGTCCGAAGTACGTCTGCAGCTCTCGCAGGCCATTGAAGACCACAAGCGCAAATTGGCCGATGAGCAGGCCGCCGCCAAGGCCGCTGCCGCCCAGCCCAAGCCGATGACTGGCACCAAGCCCGCGCCGACCTTGAAGAAGCGGTAACGGCAGCGGCGGTCCAACCGCCCTTGACTGCCGCCTACGGGATGGCTTGTCGACATGACCCGGCACGTAGCGTGCTGGGTCATGTCGTTAATCGCCCAGACCGTCGCTGCCATTCCCGGCGCCGACCCCGCCGCCCGCATCGCTGCTCATGAGCGGCTGTCCCGTCTGACCATGCCTCCATGGGCGTTGGGCCGTTTGATGGACACCGCAGAACGCCTGGCGGCGATGACCGCCCAGGCGCAACCGACCTTAGCGCATCCAGCGATCGCGGTGTTCGCCGGCGATCACGGGGTGTGCGCGGAAGGCGTGTCGGCCTTTCCAGCCGAAGTGACGCCGCAGATGGTATTCAACTTTGTCGCTGGCGGTGCCGGTATCAATGCGATCGCCCGGGTCTCCGGCGCTTCGGTCACGATCGTCGATGTCGGGGTCGCTGGCGATCTGTCGCCGGTGGTGGGACGCTACCGCAATGAGCGCATTCGTCCGGGTACCGCCAACCTGGCGCGCGGCCCAGCGATGACGCGGGACGAGGCGGTCCGCGCGGTCGAGGTCGGCATCCGCGTGGCTCGTGACCTCTGCCTCTCCGCCGACTTGCTGGCCGCTGGCGACATGGGCATCGGCAACACCACACCATCGTCCTGCATCACCGCTTGCCTCTGTGCCACCGATCCCTCGGCCGTCACCGGGCGCGGCACCGGCATCGACGACGTTGCGCATCAGCGCAAGTGCGAGGTGGTCGCCCGCGCTTTGGCTCTGCATCGCCCGGATCCGGCCGACGGCCTTGACGTGCTGAGCAAGATCGGTGGCCTGGAGATCGGCGCGATCGCCGGCTTCTACCTGGGTTGTGCTGCTGCACGCAAGCCGGTGGTGCTCGATGGCTTCATCGCCACGGCTGGCGCGCTGATCGCCCAGACGCTGTGCCCGCGGGTGGTTGACCATCTAATCGCCGGCCACCGCAGTGTCGAACCCGGCCACCGCATCGCCTTGGCCAAGCTGGGACTAGAGCCGCTACTGGATCTCGGGCTGCGCCTCGGCGAAGGCACAGGTGCCGCCATGGCCTTCCCCCTGGTGCAGGCGGCGGCACGGCTGCTCAACGACGTGGCGACGTTCGACGAGGCCGCGGTGGCAGGGAAGCTGTAGCCGGCCATCCCCGTTTTACAGCTCGATCGTCTGCCCGTATTCCGGTGCCACGGTCTGCCAGCCGAAGCGGGAGGCCAATTCGGCTGCGAAACCCTGAGTTACCGTCTCGCCACCGTGCACGACAAAGGCACGCTTCGGCTGCGGATTGAGGGCGGCGACCCAGCTGAGGATCTGGCTCTTGCCGGCATGGCCGCTGAAGCCCCGGACCTGCTCGATGGCGCAGCGCACATCGCGGATGCGGCCGAACAGACGCACCTGTTGACCGGTTTTGCCGCGCGAGTCCAGAATCTGCCGACCCAAGGTGCCACTCGCCTGATATCCGACGAAAAGTACGGCAGAATCGGGACGGGTGAGGTTGTGGTCGAGATGATGCTTCACCCGGCCGCCATTGCACATGCCGGCTCCGGAAAGAATCAAAGCGCCGCCAGTGACGGCATTGATCGCTTTGCTGTCCTCGTGGCCTGGGCACAGAGTTAGCCCGGGTAGGTCGAACGGACTGCGTCCATCGGCAATCATGGCACGCACCGACGGGAGCAGTGATTCCGGGTGCTCGCGGAATACCTCCAGGACGCCGATCGCCATCGGGCTGTCGAGGAAGATCTTCCAGCCGTCCAGCCGTCCGGAGTCGTGCAGCTGGCGCAGGCGGAAGAGGATCTCCTGGGCCCGTTCGATGGCGAAGCACGGCACCACCACGTTGCCGCCGCGCTGCCAAGCAGCACCGAGGATCTCGGCCAACTGGGTGGGCACGTCGGTTGCCTCGTGCTCGCGGTCGCCGTAGGTGCTTTCGACCACTAAGTTGGCGGCCCCGCAATTGGTGTCCGGTCCCTCGATCAGCGGATTGCCACCAGTGCCGAGGTCGCCGCTGAACAGCACGCCATGGCCATCGCCACCTTGGACACGGACCAGAGCAGAACCGAGGATGTGGCCGGCGGGATGGAAGCTGGCGGTGATGCCGGGAGCGATCGCGATCGGGGTCCGCCACGACTGGCCGACCAGACGCTGCGCTGCGTACTCGGCGTCTTTGTGGGTGTATAGCGGCCGGTAGCCGTGGTCTTTTCGCCGGCCCTCGGCGGCGTGGCGCTTCTCTTTGAAGCGCGCGTCCTCCTCCTGTAGGCGTCCACTATCGACCATGACCAGCTGGGCGATGCCGGCGGTCGCATCGGTGCAGTGCACCCGGCCCCGGAAGCCCTGCATGACCAGGCGCGGCAGCAGTCCGCAGTGGTCGAGATGGCCATGCGTCAGGATGACGGCGTCCAGCAGTCGCGGCTCAATCGGGAACGGAGCCCAGTTGCGCCCCTGCAGTTCACGTTCCTGGTGCAGGCCGCAATCGATCAGGACGCGTTTCCCACCCGATTCGAAGAGGTGCTTGGAACCGGTGACGGTGCGTGCGGCGCCAAGGAACGAGAGGCTGGTCATGCCGGCAACATAGCAGGATCAAGGCCCATCGCACCACCGGGGGGTAGGCCGACCGAGTTGCACCGTTCGGCTGTTCCCGTCCAGCAGATCGTCGCTATGACCCTCCCCACTCGGACCTAACCCGTGACCCGCTGCCTCGTCCTCAACGCGAACTACGAATACCTCGCCATCGAGGAGCGCTGGATCAATGCGCTTGGTCTCGTGGTGGCGGGCAAGGCCGACGTGCTGGAGGCCTACCCCGAGGTGGTGCGCAGCCAGTACCTGACCCTGCCCCTGCCGGCGGTGGTGGTGATGCGCTACCTCGTGCGCACCAGACGTCGACGCGCGATCTTCGATTCAGCGAGCAAGTCGGTGGTCTTCACCCGCGATGGCTTCACCTGCCAGTATTGCGGGGTGCGCATCGGCATGGGCACCGGCACACGCGACCATGTCATCCCTAAGAGCCGGGGCGGTCCGGACACTCTGTCGAACGTGGTCACGGCCTGCCGCGCCTGCAATGCCCGCAAGAGCGACCGCAGCCTAGCCGAATCCGGCATGCATCTGCGCAGCTTGCCGCGCGGCCTGACCGAGGAGGAGAAGCTGCAGTGTCTACTGAAGACCGTGCGGACGCGTGAGCGTGCCACTTGGCAGGCGTGCCTGCGTCGCCATGGCATCACGCTGTGGACGTCGCGGGCGGCTTAGTTCAGCGGCTTCGCCGGCCTGGCCCCGCCGCGCCTCCCGCAACGGCCTCGCCCTGCACCGCTCGTCACGCCGCACTCGGGCACGACGATGCAGGAGGGCGAGCGGGCAGGCGGAGGCGAAGGTCAGGCGGAGGCGAAGGTCAGGCGGAGGCGAGGGTCAACTGCAGGTTGGGTCGGGCGCGCAGTTCGATCTGCAGCGTCTCATCCGCAACGATGGTGAGGATGGCCTCGTCGCCCTCGTACTGCTCGTCCTCGATGTGGGCCCGACTGCGGATGAATGCGGACAGAGCGCCGTCGCCGGCGTTGAAACGCAGAATCAACCGGGCCTGGCGGCGGTCGATCACCTGGCTGATCGCCTCCTTCAACTCGTCCAAGCCGGCCCCGGTCAGGGCGCTCGTCGACACCGCGTTGCGATAGCGCTTCTTGCACGAACCGACCAGGGTGCGCGAGTAGGCGACATCGCTCTTATTGAACACCACGATCGCCGGCATCTCCTCGGCACCGATCTGGGTCAGCACGGCCTCGACCGAGGCGATCTGCAGTTCCATCGCATGCGACGACGAATCGACCACATGCAGCAGCAGATCAGCCTCTCGCACTTCACTGAGAGTGGCGTGGAAGCTGGCGATTAGCCGCAGCGGCAGGTCGCGGATGAATCCGACGGTGTCCGAGAGGACGACGTTGTGGTGCCGTTCCAGCGGAAGGCGCGAGGTGCGCGTATCCAACGTCGCGAAGAGGCGGTTCTCGGCGAGCACGCCAGCCGCGGTTAGCGCGTTCATCAACGTCGACTTGCCGGAGTTGGTGTAGCCGACCAATGCGACCTTAAAACAGTCGGTCCGGCTGGACACCACCCGTTCGCGACGACCGGCGATGTGTTCGAGGCGCTCTTCGAGGTTCTGAATTTTTGTACGCACCTGGCGCCGGTCCATCTCGATCTGCTTTTCACCAGTGCCGGTGAGGAAGCCGGAGCCACCTGCACCGCCGCCGCCGCGCTGCCGGTCGAGATGGGTCCACATGCGGCGCAGCCGGCCCTTGAGATACTTGGCGCGCGCCAGTTCGACTGCCAGCTTGGCTTCTTCGGAACGGGCATTGCCGGCGAAGATCTCCAGGATCAGCCACTCGTAGTCATAGACCGCGCATTTGACCACATCCTGGATGTTGCCTTGCTGACGGGGCGACAACGGGCAGTCGAAATAGATCTCTTCGGCACCGCGTTCGACGACCAGCCGGGCGATCTCCTCGATCTTGCCGCTGCCGATGTAGGTCGCACCGATAGGCTTGTCGACGTGTTGCACCACCTGCCCGACCACCGAACGTCCGGCGGTATCCATCAGGCTGGTCATCTCGTGGGCCCGATCCTCTTCCTCTGCTTTGCGTGCCGTCGGCGTGGTGATCGCCAGGATGGCGGGTACGGTTTCACGCGAGGTCAGGAACGGTTGTTTCATGCGTTAGTTAGGTCGAATGTCGGCGTCAGCGTCCCCCGCTCAAGCATCAAAGGCTGCTTGGTGCTAGGCGTGGCAGATCGCCACTCCGACGGCTCCGGCGACCGCGATGGCGGCGCCAAGCCAGGCGAGCGGTCGCGGACGGTCTCCCTCGCTCCACATCGCCATCGGCATGACCAGGACAGGGACCAGGGCAAGAATCGCCTGGACAGTCGCCGCCGGCGCTTCGATCAGGGCCCACTGATAGCAGGCAACGCCCAGGGTCGGACCGCACACAGCAGTGCCGATCAGCCACCACCAGCCGCGCCGGCGGACATGACGGTCGGTGGCCGGCCGGGCGACATGTATGGATAGCAGCCAACCACTGGCAAAAGCCATCACTGCTCCGCCGAGATTACGCGTGAACGCGGCGCCCAGACCGCCATCGAGGCCATGCAATACTGCGCCCGAACCGTCCGCAGCCACACCAGCGCTGCGCGTCAGTACTCCGGCCACGGCAAGCCCGGTGGCGGAACACACACCTAGCATGACGCCCATGGCGAGCCGGCCACCGTGCGCACCGGTGCGGGCCGACGGCCCGAGAGCGCAGGCAACTCCGCCCAACGCCACGCTTCCCCAGAGAATCTCTCCCAGGCTGGGATGGCTGCCCAGCCAGAGCCATTCTAGGACGCCGGCGATCGGCGCTGCCAGACACTGAGTCAGCAGCGCAATCAACCGCGAACCGATCAGTTCGTAGCCGCGATACATCGCCAGATCACCCAGCCCGAGTCCGACCGCACCGGACGCGATCAGCCACCAGAACGCCTGCCCATGCGGCACCGTTCCGGCAGCCATCAGCGCGAGGCTGAGGAGCACGATCGCAATGACTAGGCGCCAGCGATTGGCGACGCTGCCACCGAGGGCCTGGGCAGCGCGCGTGGCACAGACGACAGAGACCGACCACAACAGGACGGTCAACAGGGCGGGCAACATTCCGGCGCTATCGTCCGGCAGCTGGACGCGCGAAGACTTCCCACAAGGCGATCGCGCCAGCAACTGCGGCGTTCAGACTCTCCACCGCAGCACCCGGCATCGGTAGGGTCAGGCGGTCGACGCATGCCGCTAGGCCGTCGGACGGGATGCCGTCGGCTTCTCCGCCAACCACTAGCCAGCGACAGCCGGCACTTAATGCGGCAGGGGCGACACCACCACGTGGCACCAGCGCGGTCAGAACCGCCCCGCCCGTCAGATCGCTCCACCCGGCGCGATGGAGCCGAATCGCAGCGATCGCTCCGGCACTCGCCTGAACCACCTTCGGCCCGAATGGATCAGCGCCACCAATGCACACGACCTGTGGGACGGCGAATGCGGCAGCTGTACGCAACAGGGTGCCGAGATTGCCCGGATCAGAGACGCCGGCGAGCACCAGACCGCCTGCGGGCCGGTCCACCGGCCCGTGTTCGGGAATGGCGAAGACGGCGAGATAGCCCGACGGCGTGCTGGCTGTGCTCGCCTTGGCGGCGGCCCGCTCACCCAACGTCACCACCGCCGGCCAGTCAGTTGGTACGTCTTCGCCCTGGCGGACGCACAACTGAAGCGGCTTCCAACCGGCGGTCAGTAGTCCAGCGATGGCCCGTCGTCCCTCGACCAGGAACGCACCAACCTGTCGACGGCCACTGGCATCATGCAGCGCAGTGAGGTCCTTGATGAGTGGGTTGTCGATGGCCGTCACGATCATGATCGACGGTCCTATCACATGCGATGACGCTTGCGTCGATGTGTCTATATAAACCCAAATCTAGCTATGCTAAAAGCTGTTCCGTCCGTTGACCGGGGGGGGGGACCCCCTAAAAGTGTTCCAACTGATTCACGCGTGAGCTTCACACGTCCTACAAACCGATGACCATGCCCGAATCATTCATGACCCCGTTGCGCATGTCCCAGGTCCTGGTGCCGAAGGCCTACACGGTACTGGCCTCGGATGCCGATAAACGAGGAGTCATCCTCACCCTTTCTGAAGCCCTGGTCACGTGCAAGCGCATCGACCCCAAACAGGTCGCTGTCGTCGCTGAAGAGGCGATGAAGCGCGAAGTCGTGGGGTCGACCGGTATCGGCCACGGCATCGCCATCCCGCATTGCCGCACCAGCCTGTCGCAGGAGATCATCTGCTCGTACGGGCATTGTGTCGATGGCCTTGACTTCGACAGCCTGGACGGCGAGCCGGTACACAGCGTATTCCTCCTGATTACGCCGCCGGAATTGAAGGAACAGCACCTCCAGTTGATGAAGAGTTTCGCCAGCCAGATCCGCAAAGAGCACTTCTGCGATTTCCTCCAGCAGGTCACCTCGGCGCAGGCTCTCCATGACCTGCTGGTCGAGTTCGAAAGCCGCTGAGTCCGTCTACGATGCCACTGATTGACCTCGCCCAGCTGATCGATCCGGCGCGAGTCGTGATTTTGCCTGGGTTTCCGAGTAAGGCGCTGGTGATCTCGGCCCTGGCCGACCTCGCCACAATTGACCTGCCCGCGCATGACCGGGTCCAGTTTATCCGCGGTGTCCTCGAGCGCGAAGACGTCACCAGCACGGCCATCGGCAACAGCGTGGCCATTCCGCATGCCCGCACCTCCGCCTTGGAACGCTGCCGCCTGGCGGTGGGCGTGCTGCCCGGAGGCGTTGCGTGGAACGCCGCGGATAACCAGCCTGTACATCTCGCTCTGCTCATTGCTGCTCGGGAAAGCGACCACGCCGAGCATCTGCGGGTGATGGCCGCCCTGGCCGTCCGCCTCCGCCGTCCCGGTCTGGCGACCAGCATGTGCAAGCTGACCAGCTCCGACGAGATCATCCGCACCTTGGTCCAGGCCTGAAGCCTCCGCCCAGCCCTTGGGCGCAATGCGGTTGACCGACCGGGACCACTCACTAGTTTTCCCGGCCCTTCTGAGGACGCCTGCATGCCTACCGCCGCGCTGCCCCCCTGCGCCCAAGTTCTCGCCGCTGCCGAGAAACCGACCCCGACCCAGATCCGTCGTCTGCGCATCGCCGTAGGCCAGGACGTTGAAGAACGCGCGCGCCTCGCCGCCGCGGTCGCCGACGGCCATGGCTTCGGCAAGGACAAGTCCCGCCTGGCCATCGCCAACTACGCCTTGGGCCGCTTCGCTGACGCTGAAGACCTGCTTGATGCCAAGGACGCCTACGGCGCCATGGTCCTCGGTCTGATGGAAGTCGAGCTTGCCGAGCACGCCGAAGCCAAGACTCATCTGACCGCAGCCAGCAAGAGCCTGCCTGAAGCCAAAGCCGAACTGGTCCGCGCCCTGCTCGCCGCCGGCGCCACCGAGGATGCCGAGAAGGCGCTCAATGCAGTGCCCAACGGTGCTGATCGCGAGTACCTCGCCGGCGCCATCGCCGAAGCCAAGAGCAACGTCGAAGCCGCCATCAAGGCGCTCGAAGCCGCTCTGGAAGCCGACAACGACCACGTTGAAGCCGCGTTCAAGTTGGGCGTCCTGCTCGACCGTATCGGCGACGACGAACTCGCCGCCGAGCACTACCTGGTCTGTGCCGACGCTTGGCCGGCCTACCTGCCTGGCGCCCTGAACCTCGGCATCCTCTACGAAGAGCGTGGCGAGCCGAACGCCGCGATCGACTGCTTCCGCCAGGTGCTGGCCTACAACCCGCGTCACCGCCGGGCCCTCAGCCTGCTGCGCGATGCGCGCAGCAGCCGCTCGATGCACTACGACGAGAAGGAAGAGCGTGAACGCGAGCGCATGGAAAAGATCATGCGCACCAGCGTGAACGACTTCGAATTGTCGGTCCGCTCGCGCAACTGCCTGGCGAAGATGAACATCTTCACCCTCGGTGACCTCCTGCGCATCTCCGAGCAGGAAATGCTGTCGTACAAGAACTTCGGCGAGACCTCGCTGAAGGAAGTGCGCGAGATGCTGGCCGCCCGCAACCTCCGCCTCGGTATGTTCCGTGACGAGAGCGAGCACAGCCCAACCAAGGCCGACCAGAAGCAGCTTGGCGAGAGCGTCGATAAGCTTGAGCTCAGCCCGCGCGCCGTGCAGGTCGTCACCGACCTCGGCATCACTCGCATCGGCGACCTGGTGCAGTACACCGACCTCGACCTGTACAAGGCCAAGGGCTCTGGCCAAAGCGTTGTTCAGGAACTGAGCACCGCGCTCGGCGCCTGCGGCGTCAACCTGCGCAAGCCGGAAATCCGGTTTTAGTTCGTGGGGCTCTGCCCCACGTCCCCGCCGGGGACCTTCGTCCCCGGAACCCCTGCTCGGCGCGGCTCACTGACGTTCGCCGATCGGGACCACGGCGTCGAATGAGGCTCGCTGGGAGCGCGCCAAACGCGCCCCGGCGCTCGCTGGCAACGCCTATGAGTTCGTGGGGCTCTGCCCCACGTCCCCGCCGAGGACCTTCGTCCCCGGAGACCCCGCTCGGCGCGGCTCACTGACGCTCGCCGATCGGGAACACGACGTCGAATGAGGCTCGCTGGGAGGGCGCCAAACGCCCTCCGGCGCATTCAGTCGCGGGGGGCTTTCCAGCGAGCCAATCTCAGGCTGTTGCCGACCACACACAGCGAACTCGCTGCCATCGCTGCCGCCGCCCAGGCTGGGTCCAATCGACCTGTCATGGCCAGAGGGATGGCAGCGAGATTATAGGCGGCCGCGAAGACCAGGTTGACGTAGATGGTACGCATGGTGCTGCGCGCCAGGGCGACGGCATCGCCCGCCAGACGCAGCGGATCCCTGGCATCGACCACCAGACTGCCGGCAAGGGCCGCGATGTCGGCTCCGCCAGCTACGGCCGCCCCAGCACTGGCACGGGCCAGCATAGGGGCATCGTTAATTCCGTCGCCCAAAGCCAGGACGTGATCTCCGGAGGCTTCCAGTTGGGCGACAAGCCTGGCCTTCCCTTCCGGGCTAAGCTCGCCGCGCACATCGCCAATTCCGACTATGGCAGCGACGCGCTGGCATTCGACCTGTCGGTCGCCACTTGCGAGATGAAGACGCAAACCCAGACCGCGCAGCCGGGCTACAGCCTCCTTGGCACCAGATCGAGGACCGTCACCCAAACGCAACGTGCCGATCCATCGGCCATTGGCTGACGCATGCACGACCAGCCCCGGTCCGGATGGATCAGCCGTGGCGACTGCGACCCCGTGGGCCACCAGGAAGGTCCGACTGCCCACCAGCACTTCGCCACCGCCGACCACCGCCCGGATGCCACCGCCAGGCGTGGCGGCAAAGGCTTCAGAAGGGGGCAGCTCTAATCCAGCTGCCGCGCGCAGGATGGCGGCAGCTACGGGATGCTCCGACCCACGCTCTGCCGCCGCTGTGATCGACAGCACGGTGGCGCGGTCACAGCCTGGAGCGCACAGCACCTCGGCCAGCTCCGGCATACCGGTTGTAATGGTGCCGGTCTTGTCGAGCACGGCTGCACGCACACCGGCGAGCGACTCGATCACCGCTCCATCACGTATCAGGATCCCAGCACGCGCCGCCCGGCCAACAGCAACGGCGATGGCTGCCGGCGTGGCCAGCCCGAGGGCGCACGGGCAGGCGATAACCAGCACGCCTATGGCAGCAACCAGACCGGTGCGCCAGCCATCGATACCGCCCAGCCACCACCAGCCGAGCAGCGTGGCGAGAGACAATGCGATTGCGATCGGCACAAATACAGCAGCTACCCGATCGGCGAATCGCGCCACCGGCGGCTTAGCTGCAGCTGCAGCGCGCATCGACTCTGCGATCGCTGACAACCGCGTATCGGCGCCACACGCCGTCACACGGACGACCAGTGATCCCAACCGGTTGATCGAGCCCGCGCTGACGGCATCGCCCAACCGCTTCACCACCGGCAGCGGCTCGCCGCTGAGCAACGCCTCATCGATCTCACCCCCACCCCCTTCGACGACGCCGTCGGCGGGAACGGCCTCGCCAGGACGAATGCGGATGCAGTCACCAAGAGCCAGATCCGCCACCTCGATCAGCTGGTCACCGGCCGCCGTGATGCGAATGGCCTGCGGTGGCTGGTGATCAAGCAGGGCCTGCACGGCGGCGCCGGCTCGGGCCCGACCGGCGGATTCCAAGGCTCGACCAGCCAGAGTGAAAGCGATGATCGCTGCTGCACTTTCGGCATGCAGATGCGGCCAGCCTAGGATCAGGCCGACGATACCATGCACACAGGCCGTGAGCGCACCCATGGCGACGAGCACATCCATGTCGCCCTGCAAACGCATCGCCGAGCGGGCGGCCCGCACTAGGATGCCGCGACCAGGCCAAGCCAAGACCAGCAGAGCGAGTCCCACTTGCAACCACGCCGAAGCCGGGTGGTGCGGCGCCAGCATCGCCCAGGCCATTGCGGCGCTCGCGAGGGCAGCGGCCACGACCGCACGTACGCGCGCCGGGCGGATATCCTCTGCAGGAGCTTCCAGCCGATGCACCCGGACAGTAAAACCGTATTTCCGCAGCCGGACCAGCACCGCGTCGGTGGTCAGACCGCCGCTGGAAAGCAGCAGCCGCGCCTGACGGGCGATCAGATCGATGCGCACTGCGCTGATCCCAGGCTGACCTGCCAAGGCGGTCTCTAGGCGCTTCACGCAGGCGGCGCAGTGCAAACCCTCAGTGACATCCAGAACCAGGTCAGCCATGCCGGCAGGATAGTCAGCACCGGGCCCGATCCACCGTCGACCCTCGCTACAGCGGCTTGCGCTTGTACTCGAGGATCACCTGCTGCGCGTCCGGATAGAAGCGGATCAGCTTGTCGATCTGGGTGATCTTGAACAAGGGCATCAGGTCGGCCCTGACCCCGGCGACGGCCAGCCGCCCCTTCGCCCCGACCACACCTTTGTAGAAGGCGATCAGCTTGCCGACCATGGCCGAACTGAGATAGGCGACCTGGGACAGATCAAGGATGATGCTCGGCTTGGCGTGGCGTTCGAGGAGATCAATTAACTCGGCACCAATCGCGGTGATCACCGGCATCTCAAGGAGACGATCCTTGGTGACCTGGACCAGCACGATGCGATCGTAGGCCTGAATGATGAGATGGCCGCTGGGGAGTGGCATGGTGTTCTCAGGAGGGAGCCGCGATGCGGCGCGACAATACGACAGTGGCGCCACGACGCCAATAGGTCAACGATCCCAGCCAGGCTCGCATCAGGCGGATGCCTCGGCCATGTTCCAACAGCAGGCTGTCGGGATTGTCCGGGTCAGGCACCGAGGCCATAGTGAAGCCCTGGCCCTGATCGCTGATGGCGATCTGCCAGCGTTTGGCATCAGCGGCCAGGGCGATCTCGACGTCGAGACGAGGGTCGCCCTCGTTGCCGTGCAGCATCGCATTGGTGATCGCCTCATCGAGACACAGCACCAGCCAGGAACGGTCCTCATCACGTACCCAGCCACGCTCGACGCAGGCGTCGGCGAACAGGTCCATGGCCTGTTGTTTCACGTCCAGACGCGATGGGCAGCGGTGGCGCAGCACCACCTCACCGATCGGCTGCCAGTCGCCGTGCCGCATCATCAGCCTGAATCGACCGGTCGGTGGTTCGCCAGCCGAAATGCTCAACTCTTGCGAAGCTTGCAGCTTCCGGCGACGCGTGGTGGTCTGCACCTGGCGCCGGGTAGTCATGTGCGTTCAGCCACGATCAGGCTCATGTCATCGTGCTGCGGATGTCCGGCAAGCCAACCGTCGACGGCCGCGATGATGCCGTCGCGTACGGCGTCCGCTCCAGCGGGTGCCGCCGTGGCAATCACCGCACGCAGGCGGTCAGAACCGAACAGATTGCGCAGCGGCAGGGCATGTGCCTCGCTGATGCCGTCGGTCAGGAGGACGGCGATGTCGCCAACCTGCAGCGGCGCGATGACGGCCTCATCATAGATCCCGTCATCGATCATGCCCAGGGCTAGGCCGGTCGAGTCGAGTTCGTCCCACGCGCCTGATGCCAGACGCAGGACCATCGGTGGCTCATGACCGGCGCTGACATAGCGGATCCCGCCATTCCGGCTGAAACGAGCCAGCACCATGGTCATAAACGCATCATCAGCCATGTCGCATGCAAGTAGGCCATTAAGCTGACCGAACAGCGGGCCGAGGGCTGCTTCACGGTCATGCAGGGCGAGCAGGAAGGCGCGGGCTGTGCTCATCAGCATGGCGGCAGCGATGCCGTGTCCGCTGACGTCACCGACCACCCCATCGATCGACCCATCCTTGGTAACGATGAAGTCGTGGTAATCTCCGCCGGTGGCATCGCAGCTGCGCTGCCAAGCCGAAAAACGCCAGCCGGCGACCACGGGAACGCATTCGGGCAACAGCCCGAGTTGGATCGTACGAGCCAGTTCCAGATCATGCAGCAGACGTTGCCGCTCGCGATCACGCTGCAGCAACTGGGCGTTCTCGAGGGCGACGCCAGCCTGCGCAGCCAACGCTGCCAAGACCTGCTCGTCCCGGCCACCGAAGGCCGCCTGATCCTGTTTATTCAGGGTCTGGATGACGCCTACGATCACCCCATCGTGGTTGACCATCGGCAGACAGAGGATGCTGCGGGTGCGAAATCCCGTACGTTGATCGGTCGCCGGATCGAAACGCGCATCAGCATAAGCAGCGGGGATGTTGACCACTGTCCCATCGACGGCGACGGCACCGGCGATCCCGCGACCCAGCGGAAGGCGAATTTCACCGCTACCTTCGGCCACTCGCGACCACAACTCGGAGCGTTCGCGATCGACAACGAACAACGACGTACGCTCGGCCCCAACCAGGTCGGTGACCGAAGCGACGATCAAGGCAAGTAGGCGATCAAGATCTCGTTCGGCGCCAAGCGCGCGCGATACGGCGAGAACCGTCTGCAAATCAGCGAGCAGTTCGGCCGAGCCAGGCTCGGACGGACCGCTCATACTCAGACGCCAGTGCCGAGGGCGGGCTGGATGGCGCCAAGCGGGCGCGGAGCGCCCGACGGCGCAGGAGCCGGCTGGCTGTCGTACGGCGAGAAGAACGGATCGTCCTTGTAGGTCGGCTGCGGAGCCGGAGCCGGGACCGGAACCCTAGGAGGCAGGCCACCGGTCGGGGCCGGGCTTGTGAAATCCGATCCGGAGGGAGCCAGCGGGCCGGTCGGCGCGACGGTTCCACCTGGGATGGAGATAACCTGACCGACCCGCAGCGACGTCGGCTTCAAACCGGGGTTGGCTTCGACGATCTGCTTCCAGGCAGACTTCTTGCCCATGGTCGAGAGGGCAATCGTCTCCAGGGTGTCGCCAGCCTTGACCGTGTAGGCATTGCCGCCAACAGCAGCGGCGGGTGCCGCATCGGGTCCGGCGCTCGGCAGGTCCGGAATGGCCAGGCTCTGACCGACCTTCAGATTCTCGGGACGTACTCCGGGGTTGGCCTCGACAATCTGCTTCCACTTGGTGGTGGTGCCGAAGTACTGCTTCGAGATGTCGCCCAGGGTTTCACCCTTGCCGACCACGTGGGTTTTGCCCCCGGCGACGATGGCGCCATCAAGCCCGACTGGCCCCGCGCCAGCGTTCTCCTTGGCTGGCAGCTTGATCACCGTGCCAGCGCGCAGCTCTTCGGCCGGAATGTTGTTCAGTCGTTCGATCTCACGCCAACGGCTGCTGCTGCCCAGGGCCTTCTTGGCGATGGTGTAGTAGCTCTCGCCCTTTTTGACCGTGTAGGTGTCAGCGCCGCCAGCGACTGGGGCCGCTGCAACCGGGGCTGTTTCGACTGCCGGGATCTGCAGGACCTGACCGATCTTCAGGCGGGCTGGATCAAGTCCGGGATTGGCCTCGACGATCTTGCGCCAGTGCTTGGTGGTCCCGTAGTGGGCCGCGCTGATATCGCCCAGCGTCTCGTTCTTGGCCACCGTGTGGGTGCCGCCACCAGTCGAACCGGCCGATACGGGCATCGGGTCTGGCATGCCGCCCGGCGCCGGTCCCAAGCCGACAGGCGACTGCGCCAAGGGTGAACCGCCCCCAAACGCGGAGCCTCCGGTCTGGCCTGCCGGACCCATCGGCGGAGCCGGAGCGGCATACGGGTCGCTCGGGCCGCCTGGCGGTGCCCCCATCGGATCTGAACCGAAGGAGGTCGGCGGCGCGTACGCCGCTGGACTGCCGTAGCTCTCGCCAGAAGCCATCGGTTCGGCGGCGGGCTGATCCTTTTTCCCGGTCGCCACCAGGGCGACAATAACCAGCGCCACGCACACGACGACGACTCCGCCGGCGATGAGCACATCCTTCTGCATCTGCATAGACAAAGTCTCCTGCCCACCACCTGGGGGGCTTTAGGTAGGACTGTGTACCGCCCACTGTTGCAAAGGCAATGTCACCAGCCGTGGTACGCTGACGGGGTTGCCCTCGGCGCGCGACCCGCTACAAGCCCCCCCCTGGTTCTGGAGAGATGGCAGAGTGGCCGAATGCGCCGGTTTCGAAAACCGGTTTACCAGAAATGGTAACGGGGGTTCGAATCCCTCTCTCTCCGCCAATAGCAGATGCAATAGCACAAACCCCTGGCGTAAAGCCGGGGGTTCGCCGTTTGACTGTGCCGTGGGCCGGGTTGCCGACGGCCCGACCCGCAGAATGCTGGGCCAAGTGAACCGAGGCGCTCTTCGAACAGGTCGACCAGCGCTGCCAGATCTGCTTGCCGACATGCAGCAACTGACCGTCGGCAAAGACGACTGGAACACCCTGAATGCCAAGGCTGCTGACCTCGTCCTGGGCCAGCGCCCCGTCCCACATCTCGTGCTGGAAATCGCCGTGCACCAGAGCCATGACAGGAGATGAGATTGAGCGCCTGGACCATATCCGGGCAATTGGTGCATGCCAAACTGACGAAGGTGCGCAACCGTACCGGGCCGCGCAGAGCGCGGATACGCGGCAAAATGCCCTCGTCGGGCAGCCGGCACTTACCGTCGGCGTTGAGGATGGCGAGGACAAGTGAGGTGAACTCGTGGTCCCCGGGCACACCGCGGAAGACGACCCCGGCCGGGGCGCCGCCACGGACCAGGGCGAGATGCGGGACCGGCGACGGCTGCCCGGCATCCACCACGCGCAGACGCGGCGAGGTGCGCCGCGTACGTATGACACCAGGCTGCGCCATGCTGCATGGCCCAGGAGCTTCGTCTGGCATCGCCACGACGGGCCCACCGGCATGGTCAATGCAACCTTCGATAGCGACCATGTGCCGTTGGGCGCCGGGCGCTGCTTACACGCCCGCGACCTCGATGACCCCGCCGACTTTCTGCCGATGAGCGCCTTGGTCGTGCAGCCGCCACCGCCTGAACCCTGCATGTCGTTGGCTCGCGCCATCCCGCGCCATCCCGCGCCATCCCGCGCCATCCTCGCGTGCTCCAGCATCGAGCAAAACAAACGCGTCGCTTGGCCCTGGCGCGAGCGCTGCTCTGGCAGCTCTCCGTCGCCGTCGCCGTCGCCGCGGCAGCGACCGCCCCCGATGATGGGTGCCCTACGCCTGGATTGCCCAGCACGCCTGCCAGGACGGGTGGGCGCGGGCCTTCGGCATCTCGCCAACCCACGTCTCCCGCCTATTGGCCGAATCCGGCGGAGCTGCCGCAGTGATCGAACGCGCACGACTGGGCCGCGCCTGCGACCTGCTGCAGGCCAACCCATCCCTGAACCTGACGGCCATAGCAAGGACCTGCGGCTTCACCGACGCCAGCCACCTGGTGCGACGCTTCCGCCTCTCCTGTGGGGTCACGCCGGCTGCTTGGCGGCGCTCGCTGAGCCGTGATCCGCTTGTACCACCGTCCCGGACCGGCTAATCACCACCAAGGAACCACCCATGGCCGCATCACGGACAAAACGCCCCGCCGCCAAACCCGTCACCAGCCG
>JBBQCI010000015.1:0-57533 GCA_038318565.1 Planctomycetota bacterium | reverse complement strand
CTTGGTGCCGACGCCGTTGAGGCCGACCGAGAACTGGTAGACGTCGTCGTTGTACTTGCCGCCGGTGTTGATCTTCGACACGCAGTCGATGACCTTGCCCAGCGGGATGCCGCGGCCGAAGTCGCGGATGGTCATGGTCCGCTCGTCGCGGGTGATCTCGATCTTGCGGCCGTGGCCGAGGATGAACTCATCGAGGGCGTTGTCGACGACCTCCTTCATCAGCACGTAGATGCCATCGGCGGGATTGGTCCCGTCGCCGAGCCGGCCGACATACATGCCGGTGCGCAGGCGGATGTGCTGGAGCGGATCCAGCGTCTTGATGGCATTTTCGTCGTAAACGGGCTGCTTGGCCATGTGTAGCTTCGACTATGAGCTGAGGCTCGAAAGGTGGTTGCGGATGGAATGCGGATACAGGGTCGTCGCCCTGATCGTGCGCGTTACTTCGCGGGGGCTTCGAGCAGTCCGAACACCTTGTCGGTGATGCGGGCCTGGACGGCGCGGGCGAGCAGATCCTCACGAGCGAGGGCGAGCTTCACGCCTTTGCCGTCGCCGCGGGTGCTGGCCGTGATGCGGGTCCACCCAAGCACCCAGGTGAGGACGCCAGCCTCTTCGATCTGGGGGCTGCCCCAGCGGGCGAGGAAGCTGACGCGCGCGTCTTCGATGGTTATGTCGCCCGCGTCGATCGCGGCTTCGACCAGCTCGCCGCGGCGGAAGATCAGCTCCAGTCCTGGTTTCGGCTTAGCGATCAGGTGGTCACCCTCGACCGTGGTCGGGCCGACAGTCTCTTTCAGGTCATCGAGTTTGGCGCCCCAGGCGAAGCCAGCGACCGCAGTCAGTTCGGCTGGCATCGGCTTGATCTCACCACCGACCACCAGCTGCGGTTCGACCTTCACGCTGCCGAAGTCGGCGACTTGTTCACCATTGAGCCAACTGATTGGGATGCTGGGCAGGACGGCTTCGCCAACTGCACGCGGCAGCACTACGATGGAAACCCTGATGGTGCGAGTTTTGTCATCGATCTGGCTGGTCGGCTTACCGACCAGGCGCCAGGCTTGGCTACCGCCCAGCGTGACAGCGTCGGCAATCGAGGCTTCGATGCTGACCCCTTCGATCTGCCGGGGTACGGTGGTCAGTTCGATGCGTACTGGCTGATTCAAGGCGACGGTGCGGGCCGACACCTTCTGATTGAAGAAGGCCGAGCGGGGGGATTCGCCGGAGGTCAGAGGTAGGACAACCAGCAGCAGGAGGATCAGGCGGTGCATTGGGCGGCAGAGTAGGCGGCAGGTTGTGACGGCAACCCACACCCCTCCCACTTGCAAACGCCGGATCACTGTCCATTATCCCCGCCCTCGCAGGAAACGGTTCATATGAAGACCAACATTCGTCGTAGCGCCCTCAAAGCGGTTCGCCGCCACGGTTTCCGCCGTCGCATGCGGACACGCAGTGGCCGTGCTGTCCTCTCCCGTCACCGTGCCCTCAGTTCGGGCAGGGCCAAGAAGAAGAGCTGATCGCCCGGATTCTCGGTGCGCAGCCCCAACCCCGGCGTTCATACGTCGGGGTTGTGTTGTTTCATGGCGCTGGGTCCGCCAGGGTGATTACCAGGGCAGTACCCGGATCCGTTGGTGGCTGATCGAGGATAGCGATGGCTCCTCGGGCAGCCATGCATTGGCGCACCACATCACCGATGGAAGCAACTTGCGTCGGCATCGTTGCAGACCCAGAGAAGACCAGCCGTTTCCAGCCGCGCAGCAGGCGGGGCACTTCCCGTCCAGTCAGATCCGCGACTGCCGCCTGTCCGTCCATCAAGACGACCACGACGGGAGTGCCATCCGACCATGTGCTAATCCGACCCATCAGCATGCCAGCCACCCGATCGCGATCGAGGCGCTGGTTGGCCAGATCGGGATGCAGGACCGCCACCGCCCCATCGGCAGCAGCCGAGGCGAGGAGCAAGGTGATGCACGCGATGATCGGCGGTCGCATTCAGAAATCCGCAGTGGTCTTGAGGGCCACCATCCGCCAGTTCTGTTCCAGCCCACTGGGATTGTCGAGCGTGGTGACATAACCGGCCTGGCCACGGAGCTCACGCCATTCTAGCTTGAGCGACCAGTTGGGCTTAGGCCTGATGGCGAACGCCCCGACCAGGGCGCGCGTCTGGCCGAAGTCCTCATTGGTGATCTGTAGACGAGAAGCCTCGACCGCGCCGTAGAATTCCAGCCAACGATTGGCGGCCCACGTGGCTGAGACGTATCCGCCATCCTGGTTCTGACCTACCGGGACACGGATCCCGGGAGGAGTGAACGTGGCCGTTCCATCGTAATGGACGCGGCTGTATTCGGCGGCCAACTGTACATCGCCAGCCTCCCAGCCCAGCGAGGCGACGGTCCACCAGTATTGTCCGATGTCCGCGCTGGTTGAGACATTCCCGCGCTTCCCGCGCACCGAAAGTCCGGTTGTGTTCCATAGGCTGCCGCGAACGGACAGTCCTTCTGGCCCATTCCAATGGAGCATGCCCCCGAGCGTCCGCTTGCTGGTGAGTTCATTGATGTTTCCGTAGGCGGAGCGAGCGAGGCTGATCGCGAATCCCCCATTCTCATCGACGGTGGAGACGCCCCCGTAAGCGGTATATTCCACGGATTGGTCCCCGCCGAGGGGGATGAACCCGTAGGCCTTGGCACCATCGACGGCTAGGAAGAAATCCCGCACTCGTAGCGGATAGACCGACCAGGGCAGGAAGATCTGGGTGCGTGCCGTATCATTATCGATCTCTTCCTGCAGCAAGCCGACGGGGATGCGGACTCGCCCACCCTGGACGCCCAACCAGTCTTCGGCCCGCCAGTCGGCATAGACGTAGTCGAGGGCAGGTTGGCCGTTATCGTAGATGCCCAGGTCGCGGGCGAACAGTTGGACGCCGAGGCGCAGGCGGTCCATGGGACGGCTGGTGACGCTGACCGCCGCCTCCCACATCTCGGTACTGCCCTGTTGGCTGTCGGCGACCAGGTAGGTGTTCTCCCAGGTGCGGAACCATCCGAAGCCGACAAATCCATGGACATCGACTGGAATATCTGCCGGGTCTGCCGCCACGACCATGGTGGTCAGAGCGCACGTCGCCAGCATTCTGAGGAGAGGCATGAACGCCTGTATATCCAACCATGTCCGTCCATGCAACCACGCTTGGCTTGCCGATCCGCTCTTTCGCCCATAGTGCCCACGATGCCGCGTCCACGCTTGTTGAAACTTTCCGGCGAGGCGCTTGCTGCCGGGTCCGACCAGATCCACGACCGATCGACAGTTGATCGTGTCTGTCACGAGGTGCTCGCCGGACAGGCCCATGGACCTGTCGCCATCGTCGTTGGTGGCGGCAACATCATGCGGGGCGGAGGGATGCGCGATGCAGCAGATCCTACGCGTGGTGACCGGCAGGGCATGCTGGCGACCATGATCAATGCCTTGGCGCTGCAGGATGGCATCGAGCGTGCGGGTGGCCGCTGCGTCGTCCATGGCCCATACATGGTGCCCAACGTGTGTCAGGCCTTCGATCGTGCGGTCGCCCTGCAGCAGCTGGCTTCTGGTGCGGTGGTCGTATTCGGCGGCGGGACCGGCCATCCCTGGTTCACCACCGACACCGCCGCCGCTCTGCGCGCAGCGGAGATCGGCGCCGACGTCGTCTTGAAGGGCAGCAAGGTCGACGGCATCTACACCGCCGATCCGCGCAAGGACCCCACTGCCACCCGGATCGGCCGGCTGACCTACGAGCAGGCCCTGGCTGGCCGCTATGGGGTAATGGACCTGGCCGCCTTCGAGTTATGCCGCCAAGCCGGCGTTGCCATCCGCGTCTTTGACATGACCGCTCCCGGCACCATCGCCGCGGCCCTCGGTCCCAACCCGCCCGGCACCCTCGTCGCCGGCTGAAACCACGGAGAATACCCATGTTCGATGCCGATATCGCTGACGCCAAGAGTAAGTTCGACAAGTCGCTTGTGGCGCTGAACAACTCGTTCGGCCACATCCGCACGGGCCGCGCTTCGCCGGCTATGGTCGAGCACCTGCAGGTCGATGCCTATGGCTCAATGATGCCGCTCAACCAGTGTGCTGCGATCACCGTGCCCGAACCGACTCAGCTCGCGATCAAGGCGTGGGACAAGACCCTGGTCAAGGCGATTGAGAAGGCGATCGTTGCCTCGAACCTGGGCATGGCCCCGAATAGCGACGGGCAGACCATCCGCCTGCAGCTGCCGCCGTTGTCGCAGGAGCGCCGCAAGCAACTCGCCGGTCAGTCCAAGGACGAGTGCGAGAAGAGCAAAGTTGCGATGCGCAGCATCCGTCGCGACGCGATCAAGCACATCGAGACGAAGGGCAAAGAGCAGAAAGCTTCTGAGGATCTAATCAAGAAGTCGAAGGAGAAGATCGACGCCATGCTCAAGGATCACGAGCAGCAGGCCGAGAAGCGGCTAGCGGAAAAAACGAGAGACATTCTCGAGGGCTGATTCAGCCTCTCCGTCGCGGTCGAGGCGGGCGGTCGACGACCGGTTTACGCCACCCCTTTTCCGCGCGAAACATTGATCTGGTACTCGACTAGCTTGCGATCGAGGGTGACCCGGTTGATGCCCAGTGATTTTGCGGCACGCAACTTGACGCCGCGTTCGCGGTTCAGCGTCCAGGCGATCAGGATCCGCTCGGCTGACACGGAAAGCAGGTTGAGGTCTGGGCTGGAAATCTCGGCGTAGCGCTCCAGGGCGTGTTTGAGGAATTGATCAGGCGGCTCCTGGGGTGGCGACGATGCGACCCGGGACGCGGCATAGCTGCGTACCGTTGCTGGCACCAGTTCGTCGATGAACACGCCTGCGGGGGCAAGGACCACCGCCTTGTGGATGCAGTTCTCCAATTCGCGGACATTGCCGGGCCACGGATAGGACACCAGCAAGTCGATCACGCTGCGCGGCACTTCTTCGACGTTTTTGTGCTCCTCGCGGTTGTATTTCTGCAGGAAGTGGTTGACCAGCAGGGGGATGTCCTCGGGCCGCTCGCGCAGCGACGGGACGACCAAGGTGACCACATTCAGCCGATAATAGAGATCTTCACGGAAGCGTCCGACGCGTACCTCGGCTGCCAGATCGCGATGAGTGGCGGCGACAATCCGCACATCGATCGGCATGGGCGAATGGTCGCCGACCCTGGTGATGGTCCGTTCCTGCAGGGCACGCAGCAGCCGAACCTGGGTTTCCGGGCTGATTTCACCGACCTCGTCCAGGAAGAGGGTTCCGCCATTTGCGACTTCGAACAACCCTTTGCGTTCGTGGTCGGCGCCAGTGAAGGCACCTTTGGCGTGGCCGAACAGCTCGGATTCCAGTAACGAGGGCGCGAGCGCGCCAGCGTTGATCGACACCATCGGCTTGTGGGCGCGGTGGCTATGATTGTGGACCAGCCGGGCGAGCAGTTCCTTGCCGGTGCCCGTCTCGCCTTGGATCAGAACAGTCGCTGAAGACGCGGCGGCGCGCGCGGCGCTCTGGATGAGCGCATTCATGATTCCGCTGTTGGACAGGATCTCGCTCTGGCGCACCTGGGTGCTCAGCGATTCCCGCAGGACGAGGTTCTCCTCGGCCATTTCGCTAACCTCCAACTGGACGCGCAGGCGGTCCATGCACCACCGGGACAGGACATCGACGAGGAAGGCGGCGGCGTCCTCGCTGTCGCGATGACTGACCATCAGGATGGCGATCGGCACATTACCGTCGCGGAGTTGCCGCGCTACGACGGGCAGACTGTCGGTCGCAATCGGCGCGGTGGCAGGAGTGGCGAGGGCGGCGATCTCGTCGGCGCTGTCGGGCGGATCGCCAACGAGGAAGGTACCGGCAGGAGACAGGTGGCCGGGCCGGCACTGCAGCCAGATGCCGCCGATGGTCTTCCATCCCTTCACCTCATGCCAGAGGCGGTCGAGGATCAACCGCGGGCCGACAGCGGGGTCCAGCATCTGGAGAACACCACCAACACGGGTTGGCCAGGTATGCACGTAAACGCCTCCACGCCGCGGAGCTGCGGCTGTGCATCCGTGTTGCACATGTCGTGCCGATGCTGACTCAAGTCGCAGCAATGCTTTATGGCGCCACTGCTGCCTTTTGCAGCAGACGTCGCGCATATCGCTTGCTCAAAAAAGATGCAAGTGCTGCGTCAGGTGAGAAGCAGTCGCAGTGCTCCAGCCGCGGCCAGGACGACCACGACAATTTCAAATGCGCGTTGGGGTATATGCGGCACCAGGCGCCGTCCGACCAGCGAGCCGACCACCACTGCCGGGATCAGGTAGGCATCCATGAGCAGCGTCTGGGAGGTGATCATCATTTTCGTGTCGTGTCCCATCTTCCCGAGCATGATGTAGAGCGGCACCTTCAGCAGATTCACCACGAAGAAGAACCAGGCTCCGGCGGCGATGAATTCCTCCTTAGGCATACGCTGGGCGAGCAGGTAGATGTTCATGACCGGGCCGGCGGCATTGGCGAGCGTGGTGGTGGTGCCGGCGATGATGCCGACACCGGCACCGGTAATGCGGTTCGGCGGATCGATGTGCTTGCGCCATGTGCGCCACAGATGGACGAGGATCATGGCCATCACCGTGCCTCCAATGACCGGATTGAAGTAGTGCGCAGGCATGCGGAAGATCAGCATGGCACCCACGCCCATGCCAATCAGCACCCACGGCAGTAGTTGCCAGAGATGGTGAACGGCCGGATTGCGACGGTATAGCCAGACCGCCATGATGTCAGCGCTGATCAGCAGCGGCAGCAAGGCTCCAACCGAGAGTAGCGAGTTCGGGGCCATCACCCAGGCCAGCCAGGGAACGGCCAGGAAGCCGAGCCCGGGAATGCCGGTTTTGGCGGCCCCCACGACCAGGGCGATGCCGATGGCATTCGCCCAATGCCACGGGGTCGGCAGCAGCTCGATCACGGCGATCCAACTACCCGGCTCACGCGCGGAACTCGACCCCGGTCAGCTCGCGGAATGCTTCCAGGTATTTCTGACGCGTGCGGCTGACCACTTCCGGAGGCAGGGGGATGCCGGGTCCATTCTTGTCGAACTGCACCGATTCCAGCCAGTCGCGCAGGTACTGCTTGTCGTAGCTGTCTTGTCCACGTCCGACTGCATAGCGGTCAGCTGGCCAGAAACGTGAACTGTCCGGAGTCAGGACCTCGTCGGCGAGCACGATCCGGCCGTCCGGGTCGGTGCCGAACTCAAACTTGGTGTCGGCGATGATCACGCCCCTGGCGCGAGCATGGTCGCGGGCTCGGCGGTACAGTTCGATGCTGTGACGTTCTATCACGTCGGCGTTAGCGCCGATGATGCTTCGGGCGCGGTCCGGACTGATGTTCTCATCATGGGTGCCCATCTCGGCCTTGGTCGAGGGGGTCCAGATCGGCTGGGGGAGTTCTGCCGATTCGGCTAGATCGCTCGGCAGGGAGATATCGCAGATCGTGCCTTTGGCCTGATATTCCTTCCAGCCAGACCCGGCAACATAGCCGCGTACGATCGACTCGATCGGCTGGATCTTCAGTCGGCGAACCATCAGGGCCCGGCCGGCTAGCTGCTCGCGCTCTTTGCGCACTTCGCCTGGCATGGCCCCGACGTCGCTGGTGACGACATGGTTTGGGCAGACCTCACGCAGCAGGTCGAACCAGAACAAAGACAGGCTGGTCAGGATGCGACCTTTGTCGGGGATCGGGGTGGCCATCACCTTGTCAAAGGCGCTGATGCGGTCGGTGGCAACGAACAACAGGTGGCGTTCATCGACCTCCCACACATCGCGCACTTTTCCACGAGCCAGCAGGCGCAGTCCAGGGACCTGGCTCTCCAACAGTTCAGGCATCAGCGGATTTCCAGCTGACTCTGCAGTTCTCTGTCGAACAGCGCCAGTCCGTATCTGCGCAGGGCGCCGCGGTAGGCATCGGCTAGTGGACCTTCGGCCAACCCGTCGCGCGAGGCCAGTTTCAACTCGCCGAGCTGGATGAGGCGAACGCGAGGCACATCGGCCTCCCAGGCAGGTTCGGCGGCAACCACCGCCAGGGGCCGCGAAGCCAGGCTCAGTGACCCAATCAGGACGGCATCGCCAGACTGCCCGTCTGGTTCGGCTGGCGTGGACGCCAGTTTGGCGGACAGCTGCTGGGGCTTGGTTGTCAGGGCGGTGTTCCACGGCTTGGCGGCATCGGAAGCCACCCACACGGCGAGGGATCCCGGACCCTGGGCTGTCAATTCCGTGCGCAAGGCGGCGGCAGCCTCCATCAGTGACTTGTAGGCGCGACGACCGGCAACGTGGCGGATGACCTGGGGGCGGACGGCCTCCAGTTCCTGGAAGCCGGGCTCGCGGCGCGATTCCAGGCGCATGATCACCACGTGGCCTGTGCTGGTGACCAGCGGCTGCGAGAGGAATCCTACCTCGTGGTCGCGGCCGAAGAGCCGCATCACGTCTTTGACCGTACCGAGGGCGCCCAGGTCGACCGTACCGGGAGTCCGGTCGTCGATGGCGAGCTCAGCGATTTTGAGCTTGGCCTCGGTCACAGAGGCGCGGAATTTGGCTGGATCTTTCTCCGCTTCGAGCTCTTCGGCGCGTTGGTTGAACGCCTCGACCAGCAGTTGGGCCTGAACCGTCCCGCGCTCGGCGCGGATTTTTCCCACGACATCGGCCTTGACCGCCTCGAACGGCTTGGCTTCTGGCGGCTTGGAGGGATCCTTGGGATCAGGCTCGCCCAGGAACTGGTCCTTGTGGCTGTTGTACCAAACGGTGGCGTCGGCATCTGAGACTTCGATGGTCGCGCCCAAGGCGTCGCGATCGGCCCAGGCAACCGCTAGGCCAACCCCGGCTGGTCGGGTGAAGGTGGTTCCACGCATCCGCTCATAGGCGGTGGCGATCTCTGGGTCGTCCGCCTTAACCTCGGCCAGGAAGCGGGCTCCCGACAGCACGACTTCCACCATTTCGGCGCGATCGCCGCGGACGGACGCCATATCAGCGGCGATGGCGCGCGGCACCGCTGGAGCGATGGCCGAACGGATGTAGAGGCTGTCGCGGGCTGCGCGTTCAGCGAGGTAGCGGCGCAGATCTTCGCGGGCGACTTGGTCGTTGCCACCTTCGTGCTCGCGCAGCGCATCAAGGTAGGTGCGTCCCTGGCTGCCTTCCAAAGGCGTGGCCAGGAACTCCTGTTCGATGCGTTCCAGGGCGGCGCCTTTGGGCATCAGGCTGCGGCTCTCGCCGAACCGGGCCATGCGCAAATCAGCGGCATAGGCCTCCATCGGGCTCTCGACCCACGGCGGCTGGGCGAATTTGCGCTGATATGAGTTGCCGTTCTGGTTGAGCACGCGCTCCATACGCTCGGCCACCTGCATGCGGTGGATGACTTCGCCTTCGGCGATGCCGTTGACCTTCTGGGCCGGAGCGAACACCAGCGAGAACGAGGCACCAACGCCAAAGATCAAACCGACGACGCAGACCATGACCCAGATGAACGCCTGCTGGCCGAAGCTCAGTTGTTTGGCTGGCGGTTGCTGGGGGTCCACCTTGCCATCGGGCACGGCGTCTTTGATCGGAGGCAGGGCGGGTGGCTTGGTCGTGTCAGTCATGTGAGGGGGAGGATGCTAGAGCGGCGGAAGAGGAGGCAATGGCGGTAGCCGACCTGCATCCGTGGTGGAAGCCTGGCGACCCTGGGACTGGAGGAACAGCGACGATCCTTCAGGGTAGTATCATGTCCGCTGAGATTGAATCCTTCCTGCAAGCCCATGCCTCTGAAGCATCCGTGGCCACCGTACTGTACGCCGGAGGTGAGAGCTTGTGGGAGTGCCATCGTTCAGTCCCACCTGCCGGTGCGGTATGGGGCCGTTTCCTGGTCGCCATGGGGGAGGTTGCCGCCGAGCGTCTGGGCGATGATGCCGCTGCTGCCCGCTGGTTCCGTCGCTGTCTCGATGCCGAGCCCGTCCATCGCGACGTAGAGGCCTGTGTCGCAGCCGGCCATGGCCAGGGGGTGCTGTGGGAACGTGCGGGCGATCTCATCCGGGCTATACCGGCCTATCGTGCCGCCGCCGCCGAAGGGTTTCGCTGCGCGTCGGTAACCCCGCCGACGTTGCGGGCTGCGGTAGCTGCCATTCGCGTAGGCTTTCAGCGGGCCGAGACCCTGACTGATGCGGATGCCAGCTTGGCCAAGCAGAGCTGGCTGGGCTGGACGTGGCTGCATCTGCACGAGCCTGGCGCTATCGATGATGCCCTGGCCCAGGAACTGGGCCGGCAGCTCTGCTCCTTCCTGCTGCCAGAGGACGATCCGACCCGTCTGGCGGCATGCTGGCGGGACTGGCCTCCGCATGTCCTAGGCGGGTGGCGCGACACCGATGCGGCATGTTTGCTCGCCCTCTTCCAGCTAGCGGCGACGGCAGCTGACCAGCACCTTGCCGATGAGGGGGGTGGGGAGTCCTACCGCCTGCTGGCCGCCGCAGCGTCTGGTTAAGAGCCGGTGAGCGTCTATCTGGTATCCATTGTCTCATCACGTGTGCTTGCCATGCAGCTTCCCGTCACCACAACCGCGACGTACACGGAGGTTCCATGGCCGGCAAGTCGACAGGTACCAAGCGGATCGAAAAACCGGTGGCGGCAGAACGGCCGGCACCCAGGCCCGCCTCCAAGCGGGATTCGGAGACCCAGCCGATCACGGCCGGACTGCCGATGGACGCCCAGGGTGTGCGCGCTGACTTTGACCGCCACTTGGCGATCAGTCTCGGCCGCGATGCGCTGAGCGTCAACAATCGCTACCGCTACACCGCGATGGTCATGGCGGTACGTGACCGACTGATGGAGCGCTGGAAAAATACCCACGCCGCCTACTACCAAAGCGACTGCAAGCGCGGTTACTATCTGTCGATGGAATTCCTCATGGGCCGGGCGTTGGGCAATGCGTTGCTCAACCTGGACCTTGAGCCCGCCATCCGCACGGCCCTGCGCGACCTCGGTATGAAGATTGAGGACCTGCAGGAAGAAGAGGCGGATGCAGGCCTCGGCAATGGTGGCCTCGGCCGCCTCGCCGCCTGTTTCCTGGACTCGTGCGCCACCCTCCAATTGCCGGTCTTCGGCTACGGGTTGCGCTATGAGTACGGCATGTTCCGCCAGCGTATCGTCGATGGTGTGCAGATCGAAGAACCTGAGCGCTGGCTTGCGCACGGCAGTCCGTGGGAATTGCAGCGGCCGGAATACACCCAGCGGGTCAAGTTCGGCGGACGCACCGAGTTCTACAACGACGAGCGCGGCAAGACCCGCCTGCGTTGGGTCGGCACGAATGACGTGCTGGCGGTGCCCTACGACATGCCGGTGCCTGGCTATCGCAACGGCACGGTCAACACTCTGCGCCTGTGGCGTGCCGAGGCGCTTGAGGACTTCGATCTCTCGAACTTCAACAAGGGCGACTACCAGGCCGCCATCGACGAAGGCGCCGCCGCCGAGAACATCACCCGCGTCCTCTATCCCAATGACAAGAGCCAGAACGGCAAGGAACTGCGCCTGCGGCAGCAGTACTTCCTGTCCTCGGCGAGCTTGCAGGACATCGTCCGCCGCTGGGCCAGCGTACACGGGCACGACTTCAAGGGATTCGCCGACAAGAACGTCTGCCAGCTCAATGACACCCATCCGACGGTAGCTGTCGCCGAACTGATGCGGCTGTTGATGGATGAATACGGCCAGGGCTGGGATGAGGCGTGGACAGTGACCACCCGCGTGTTCGCCTACACCAACCACACCCTCCTGCCTGAAGCGCTGGAGAAGTGGCCGGTCGAGATGTTCCGCAAGCTGCTACCGCGTCCTCTCGAGATCATCTTCGAGATCAATGCGCGCTTCATGCGCCTGGTCGCCAACAAGTGGCCCGGCGATACCGCCCGCCAGGCCCGTATGTCGATCATCGAGGAGGGTAGCCAGCCGCACGTGCGCATGGCCTACCTGGCAATCGTTGGCAGCTACTCGGTCAATGGAGTAGCCGCTCTTCATACCGACCTGCTGAAGGCCGGGCTGTTCCGCGATTTCTGTGAGCTGTGGCCGTCGAAGTTCAACAACAAGACGAACGGCGTGACCCAGCGGCGCTGGATGGCCCTGTGCAATCCGGGCATGTCCCAGCTGATCGATGGAGCCATCGGCACTGGCTGGCGCACCGACCTGTCGCAGCTGCGCCAGCTGACGCCCAAGGCCAAGGACAAGGCCTTCCGCGAATCGTGGATGGCGGCGAAACGCGCAAACAAGGAGCGGCTTGCCGAAGTCGTCCGACGCGAATGCGGCGTCGAATTCCCGGTCGACGCGCTGTTCGATATCCAGGTCAAGCGCATCCACGAGTACAAGCGCCAGTTGCTCAATGCCCTGCACGTGGTGCATCTGTACGCCCGCATCAAAGCAGGCGACACTGCCAACTGGACCAAGCGCTGCGTGCTGTTCGGCGGCAAGGCGGCGCCGGGCTACCAGATTGCCAAGACGATCATCCGGTTCTGCTCGCACGTCGCCGCGGTCATCAATGCCGACCCCGACTGCAAGGATCTCCTAAAGGTCGCATACCTCCCGGACTACCGCGTTTCGATGATGGAAAAGATCTGTCCCGCTGCTGATCTGTCCGAACAGATCAGCACGGCCGGCAAAGAGGCCAGCGGCACTGGCAACATGAAGTTCATGATGAATGGGGCCCTGACCATCGGTACTCTTGATGGCGCCAACATCGAGATGCGCGAAGAGGTAGGCGACGAGCACTTCTTCCTCTTCGGCAAGACCACCGAGGAGATCCACGACATGCGTGCGGGGTATGACCCGAAGGTAATCGTTGCCGAGGACAAGAACCTCGCGCGGGTCATCGACCTGATCCGTAGCGGCCACTTCAATCAGTGCGATGCCGGCATCTTCGATGACATCATCCACACCCTGGTCGACTGGGGTGATTACTGGATGGTCTGCGCCGACTTCGCCGACTACGTCAAGGCGCAAGAGAAGGCGGCCGCATTGTACCGCGATCGCGATCGTTGGGCGGTCAGTTCCATACTGAATACCGCGGCCAGCGGCAAGTTCTCGACCGATCGCACGATTGGCGAGTACAATCGTGAGATTTGGAAGCTTCCGGCGGTGCCGTCTCTGCCGGTCTGAGGATCTGGCCTTCCGCTTCCCAGGGGTGGTGCCAAGCACCGCCCCTGAGATCGCCTGATTGCCCCGCCATTGCCTCGGGGCTCATAGCCGTAGGACTGCGCCTACGTCCGCACGGACGTTTGCTCATACGCCCCTGACCCCGACCCCCCTGTGGCAATGATGGGGGCAATGGACCCATGCTTTACGCTCTCCACGGCTTCACCGAGACCGACGAATCCTGGGCTGAGACCCTCTCGCGTGACATCCCAGATGTGCGCTGTCCGTTGCTGCCCGGACACGGCGGCAAGCCCTGTCCCACTGGCGTAGACATCGGTCGCGTGGCTGCCGATCTGGTCGCTGGCTGGCCTGCTGGGCCCGTCGATGTTCTGGGCTACAGCATGGGTGGTCGACTGGCGGTGCGGTTGGCCCTTGATCATCCGAAGCGAGTTCGTCGCCTCATTCTGGTTAGCTGCCATCCGGGCATCCGCGATCCGCAGGAGCGGGCGTTGCGCCGTCGCCGGGACGAATCCCTGGCCCAGGTGCTTGAAGAGGACGGCATTGGCGCCTTCATGGCGTGGTGGGAGACCCAGGCGGCCCTGCGCCCCCATACGCCCTTCCCGGCAGCAGTCGCCGAGAGTGTTCGCGCTAGGCGCCTGAACCAGGATCCGCATGGCCTCGCCTCGTGCCTGCGCGCCATGGGTGGTGGAGCTACCGAACCGGTCTGGCATCGCCTCGGTGAGCTGCGTATGCCGGTCTTACTACTTTCGGGTGCCGCTGACACTCGGTACATGCGGCTCATGGAAGAGATGTCTGCGTCCATCGCGGATCACCGCCGGGACGTAGTTTTGAAGAGTGGACATGCTGTCCACCGGGAGCGTCCCCAGGTCGTGGCACAGATGGTCGGTGCCTTTCTGATGGCTTGAAGACAACCTGAAAGCAGTGCGCGGGGGAGGAAGCGGACCGGTCCTGGACCGGTTTGGGGCGCTTTGGCTGGACCCGGCGACCCTCAGAATAGGTGATTTCGCCCTAAACCCTACCAGATAAGTCGCTTCTGTCGACCTCAAGCGGCAGACGCCCTTGAAAAACGCTTGCCTCGGCCGTAGGGTTCGCCATCGACCCCGTCCAGGCCTTCCGCCCGGTCGCCGAGGAATGAGCATGACCCTGACCCTCGACTTCACCAACTGCCTGTCCGAAGCCATCGGAGCAACCCATGGGCTGACCAAGTCCGAGGTCGAGACGCTCGTCGCGAAATTCCCCAAACACCACGAGAGCATCGAGGAGATGCGGAGCAACGGCGAAAGCGCGTTCTTCGATCTGCCCTACCAGGACACCGGGGAACTCAAGGCGGCCCTAAAGAAGCACCAGGGCAAGTGGAACGACTTGGTCGTGGTCGCCACCGGCGGCAGTGCCTTGGCCGCCCGCACCCTGCTGGGTGCCCTCGGCCATTACGCCTACAACCTGCTTGAGCCCAAGTCGCGCAAGAGTGGCCCGCGTATCCACATCCTCGACAATGCGGATCCGGTGATTGCGACCCAGCTGTTGGATGTGCTCGATCTCAAGAAGACCCTATTTCAGGTTGTCAGTCGCGGCGGTTTAACCGCGGAGACCAATGCCCTGTTCCTGTGGGTGGCGGATCTCTTGCGCAAGAAGGTCAGCAAGACCGCAGTGTCCAGCCAGGTGATCTTTGTCACGGACCGCGACAAGGGACCGCTGGCTGACATCGCCAAGCTGGAAAAGATCGATGTCCTGCACAACCCGCCAAATCTTGCCGGCCGCTATGGGATCCTCGGATCGGCCGGCCTGTTCGCTGCTGGGTTGGCCGGTTTCGACCTGAGCGCCCTGCTTGCCGGCGCTGGGGACATGGACAAGCGCTGCCGCCATGGCGATCCATACAAGAACCCGGCGTACATGCACTCGCTCACGCATTACCTGCTGACGCGCAAGCGGCGCAAGACCATGCACGTGACGTTCGCCTTCAGCAACCGGCTGCATGCGGTCGGTCTGTGGTACAACCACCTCTGCTCAGTCAGCCTGGGCAAAATGTTGAATCGCAAGGGCAAGGCAGTCCACGTCGGCCCCAGCCCCGTCGCGGCGCTTGGCTCGTTCGACCTGCATGGCCAGCAGCAATTATTCTCCGAAGGCCCGTTCGACAAGGTGGTGACGTTCATTGTCGCCAAGAACCACGGGGCCACTGCTATTGCTCCGCACCTCTATCCGAAGGTAGAGGCGTTGACCTGGCTCAAGGATGCGCAGTTCGACAGCATCCTTGAGAAGGCCTATGTCGGCTGCGAGCACCAACTGACGGCTGCTGGCCGACCGAACATGACGGTCACCGTCGACAATGTCGATGAGGCTCATGTCGGTGGACTGATCTACATGCTGCAGCTTTCCACGGCGATGAGCGCGGAGTTGTATGGCATCGACCCTTTCGATGCTCCAGGCGTCGAACAGGGCAAGCAGGCGACCTTCGCGCAGTTCGGTCGTCCGGGCTTCGAGGATCTTGCCAAGCGTCTGAAGGATCACCGCGCCAAGCCGCGCCGGACCTGCTGAGCAGGGGAGCCAAACATGGAATTCATTCGCGACCTGCTGTGGCTGTGGATCCTGGGTGCCCTTGGCGGTGCCGGGTATATCCTGTGGGCAGTCTACGTGCGTGGCCCGGTGGCCGCATCAGGGGGGGCTGTCCGTCCACCCCAGTCGATCACCACCCGTCGGACGCCAGGCGCACCTCCGGTGGCCCGACCGGCAGGGCCGTCAGCCGCTTCACCTGCCCCGGCGAGGACAGCCCAACCACCGGTCGCCGAACATCAGCGCCGTGGTTCGGCTCCGACCGTCAAACTGCCTGCGGAGAGCGCAACCGACCGCATCCGCAAGCCGACTGGGGACGAGCAGGCTGCAGCCGATCTTTTCGGCGATCTCTCGGCCGCCAAGGCCAAAGCGGATGCCGCACCACCCAATATCGTCCCTGGCCCACCCCAACTGGCCATGCCTAAGGATATCGCCGAGAAAGTTCAGCGCCTTGAAGAGCGCGGCTTTCACGTCGGCACCGGCAAGACCGACCCGCCGCACCCGCCTGCGCCTCTCATTCCTGCCCAACCCAAGGCGGATGCCGCAGCGGTCGCCGATGGCGAGATTCCCGGCCAGGCGCGCAGCCAGACCGCCGAGTTGGATGACATCCTCAAGCGCATCGATGCCGTGCTTTCGGAATCGGGTTCTCCCGCCTCAGAGGCGACCTTGACCAATCAGCAGGGGGAAAGCCACCAGACCATGCCCCTGCCGACTGTGCATACGTCACCGCCGACCGAGAAGCTCGATCGCAAGGCAACCGACCCGAACCAGCAGAAGCTGTTCTAGGTCGTCATGGTGCGCCGCGCGGGACCCTGCCCCCCGCCGGTCCAAGCCCAGGGCTGCACCAACGGGCCCAACGATCGTCACCGGACCCCCGTACCACCATGATGCTGCGTCTGCTGGTCGTCCTCGCGCTGTGTGCCGTCGCCGGCTGCAGCCATCGTGATCCCCTCAACCCGTTTGTCGGGCCGGCAGCCCCGCAGCCATTCCCGTGACTACCTCCATCGAGATTGCCGCCCGTGCCATCCGCTTGGTGACGGTCGAGGATGGGAAGATCACTGAGTTGAAGTCGGTACCCTGTGATGCCGGCGCTGATCCAGTGCAACTGATTGCCGGGATCCTGCCTGCCAAGGCAGGAGCGGTGCGCGTGCTGGTGTCAAACGAGGACATCCTGGTTCGTCTAATCATCCAGCCGCCCTGTCCGCGCGAACGTCTGGACCGCGTCATCGGCTTTGAATTGACCGGTGGGGGCGATAGCGATTCCCCCTTGGCCGATTGGCTGGTTGTACCAGGGTTCGGCAGTGGCGATTTCCGCGTGCTCGGCCTAGCAGCCAAGCGTGGATTGGTCAAACGTCTGCAACAGGCCGTGCAGTTGGGCGGGGCTCGACTAGAGGCGGTTTCCCATCCAGCGGTCGGGCTCTACCATGCCTGGCGAGCAGCCGGTGGCCTGGGCGACGCCCTACTCGCCGATGTTGGCGGGACTGCCACACACATCGCCATCGTCCGCCAGGATGAGTTGGCCCTCTTCAGAACCCTTGCCGTCGGCATGGACACCCTGGTTGACCAGATCGCCGAGTTGCGCAGTTTGCCTCAGCCAGAGGCTGTCCGCCTGGTGACCCAGCTACGTTCGTCCAGCCCGGAAGAGCTCCAACATCTGGTGAAGCGTCAAGCCGGGCAGGTGGCCGTTGCCATCTCCGGTGTGATCAAGTTCGCCAAAGCCCAGCTGCAGATCGATGACTGGCAGCCCTCAGCCATTGCCCTTGCCGGAGGTGGAGCGCTTGTGCACGGCTTTGCTGATGCGGTTGCCGAACGAGCCGGAGTGGCCTGTAAACCATTCAACCCGTTCGCTTCGCTAAAGTCGACCTTGCCGAGTGAGCGCATGGATGCGTGCTCGGCGTTGCCAAGTGCGTGGTCCGCGGCGATCGGCGCAGCCATAGCGAAGCCGGCCTTGGATGCCCTCGCGGATCAGCGGCGGGCTGCTGCCCGGTTCTGGGCCACTGACGGGATCCTGCGCGTTGGGGTGGCCTTGACCGCAGCGCTGGTGCTAGCCGCGCTGGCCTTGAACGAGCGCGTGATCTGGCAAGCACAGGCTGATGCCGAACGCCTCGGAGCGGAAGGCGGCGGTCTGGTACCGGTTGCCGAGCGCAAACTGGCCGAGGTGGATGCCCTTGAGAAGGGTCGGCTTCGCGATGCCAACCGGATATCCTGGCTTAGCGGGGAACATCGCGCCAGCCGCGTCTCCGCCGAGATTCTCTCAGCCGTAGCCTCGATCCAGCACCCCGAGAACTGCCCGGTAGCCCTGACCGCCTATCGGGTTAAGCGGGGTAATGGCGGACTGGTGATCGAACTGGAAGGATTCTCTCAAAGTGTTGGGCGCTTGCGCACCAGTGATGTCCTCCAGGTTTTTGAGAAGGGACTGCGCGACACCTATGCACCGATCGCGTCACTGGAGGAGCGTCCACAGCCGATCGATCGCGATCGCCAGCGGTTCCATCTCGTGCTCAGTGTCCCTGACGCGAATCCGTGAGCGACATAGCGGAGCAGGTGCGCAGCCGGCTGGCCAGCGACCTGCCTGCTGAAATCGCCGAAGTCCTGTTGCCTGCACTGCGTTTGCGCGTGGCAGGTGGCCGGCTGTATGCGGTGCTACCGAATCGCATCTGGATGGACGCCTTCCGGCTCGGTGCCATGGAGGTGGCCGAGCGTACGGCGACCGCGGCGGGATTGACTTTGTCGGTCGCGATGCGTGAAGACGCGTCGCTGGAGGCCCAACGCACTCTTGACGGCTTCGTTGAGGACCCAGGCAACGCCCTCGCCCTGTCGGCCTGCCGACGGGTCGCCCGCGAGCCAGGAGTGGCGCATAATCCGCTGTATCTGCATGGCCCGGCCGGCACCGGCAAGAGCCACTTATTGGCGGCAGTAGCGGCCGAGTTCGCGGCCACCGCGGGCGAGGATGGGGCCGCACTGTGTACTGGCGACGAATTCGTCGCCACCTGGGCCCAGGCTTTGTCTGGGCGCGAACCGCATCCGCTTAAGGACCTGATTGCCTCAGCCTCGCTGATGGTCCTTGATGGCGTCGACGTGCTGTCAGGCCGGCAACTGGCCCAGGAGCAGCTCTTTCTGCTCGTCAACGAGGCGTTGGAACGAGGTCAGCAGGTGGTGGTCAGTGGCCGGGTTCCACCCCAACGTATTACCGACATGGAAGAACGGCTGACCACCAGACTGGGATGGGGACTGACCGTCGCCCTTGAACCACCCCAGCTGGAGACCCGCATCGCCGTGATCAAACGACTCAGTCCAGCTGCTGCCGAACTGGATCCGGGCGAACTCACCTCGCTGGTCGAAACCTGGGCTAGCGACATGCATGGCGTGGTCGAGCTGGCCGGCCGACTCGAGCTGGGCGAGCGACCAGATGCGACCGAGACCAGCTTCGACCGCATTCTGCAGGTGGTGGCTACGCATTACGGGGTCCGGCCGGGAGACATCACCGGTGCCGGACGGGCCAGACAGGTAGCTAGGGCGCGCCAAGCTGCATTGCTGCTCGGCCGCCGCCTGACCGGCCACAGCCTGGTCGCCCTGGGCGGCATGGTCGGCGGACGGGACCACTCGACCGTCCTCTACGGCATCAGACAGGCCGAAGAACGCAGCGAGGCGGATCCGCTCTATGCCCGTGAGATTGCGGACATCATGCGAAAGATCCGGGATTAGGACTTACTTCGCCGGCAGGACTTGGCGCATGAACTTCAGTTCATCGGCGAAGGCAGGATCCTCGGGGAAGTTCTTGGCCGCCAGTTCTGCTGCCATCAGCGCCTGACGAGGAGCCTTGTTCAGAGCGGCCCGCCAAGCGATCCAGAAGTACTTTGGTTTGTAGTGGACCTCATCGTCCCAGGCTTTGAGGACGGTGGCGTACCAGGCCGGATCGAGGCGTCGGGCGGCATCGCCGAGCCACTGCGAAGTCTGGTCGTACCAATCCTTGTCACCCCTCAGTTTGACAGCCTGCAGCAGGGTCCGCAGGGCCTTCTCGTCCTTGGTGATCAGCGCTCTGATAACGCGCACCAGATGCTCTTCCAGGCTGATGCGGGGGCCATCCAAGGCTGTGCCTCTGATAGCGGCTGTCGCCTCCAGGCAGGTGTCGGCGAGCTGGACGGCCCGCTTGCTGTCGAACTCGCTGCGGTCGCGATCGAACATGTCCATCAATTGGGTAGCCCAGTAGGATGGGCTGATCTTGATCCACCCGGCATCAAGCACGACCTGGGCGATGCCGCCAATGCGTCGGCGCGGCAGCTCGCTGAGGTTTGCCGGCTTCGGCGCAGCTTCCAGCAGGGCCTGATAGCGCTCTGCACCCAGCAGGGTGGCGTAGGTCTTGCCGGCCGAGGCGAAGCGGAAGAGCGCCTCGCCAGGCTCGTCGATGTCGCGGAAGGCGACGCGATCCAGCCACACCTGGGCGAAGCGTGCCGCCAGCTGTAAGTCTGGATCGGCAGCCAGATCGGCTGGCGAAGCCTTGTCGAGGCAGGCGATGGCGGTGCCGGCAAGCAGCTGCGTGATCCGGCGGAACTGCTGTAGGGAAGGGTGGTTGTCCCACAGATTCTGGTCGAAGTCCGGACCTTCAAGCCAGTCCCCGAGGGCGTTGAGGCCGGCGACCGGATGCTGCGCCGCATCGGGCTTGCCTTTGGCGGCTTGCTTGCGACCGAGTGCCTCGGTGAGCCGGTCGTTGAGCATGCTCAGTCCAGGGCGCAGGGCCCGCAGTGCCAGGTCACGCGCGTCGTGTCCGGCAAGGGTGCCGGAGAGCTGTGCGCTCACCTGCATGAGCGACGGACCAAGCTGCTTTTCCTGTGCCGGGATCTGGCGCTCCAGCAGATCCAGCGCTACTTCGCGGGCCTGATGCGCCTTGTCCGCATCGAACAAGTGTCCGATCAGCTCGACATTCATGTACAGGGCGGAGACCGGATCGCTCGCCGTCAGGTCGATCGCCTTCTGATGATACTCGGCGGCGAGAGCGTACTGGCCGGTGAAGCTGTAGAGCCCGGATAGTTCACGGAAGTTGGCAGTCTCCTTCTCTTCCGCTTGGCTGGAGGCGATCAAGGCGACCATCTTGGCAATGCCTCGCTGATAGGTCGAGAAGTGCCAGTCCTTCTGCACATCGATCATGATCCGAGCGTATTCGGGATCGGCGAAGATGCGGTAGGACAGACGCCACGGTCCTCGCTGATTCTCATCGGTGAAGCGCAGCATGACGCCCAGCCCGTTCGGGTCGAAAGCATCGCTGTCGTCGAAGTGCTTGTAGGCACGGCCCATGGCGTTCTGCAGTCCCATCTGCGGGTCGGCGTCAGTGAACTCCAGGGCCGGACCAGTCTGCAGGATGAACACGCGCCAAGCGTCGGAGCGTCGCTCGGCCCAGGCGCAGGCGGCATGGCCGGGCACGCCGATGACGTGGGCCGTGCGTCCCTGCCGTTCGGCGATCGTCTCGTACAACTCGGCCAGATCGTCGCAGTCGCCGCGGAAGACGCCTCCGGCAGCGTTCGCCAGGGTCTGTAGGGCGGTTTGATGGATGTCGCCCTTGTCCTGCTTGTTGCCGATCAGGGTGGGCCAGCGCGGATCCGGACTGTCGTAGACGTAGCGCAGTAGGTACTGGCCGATCAGGTCGAGATGTGCGGCATCGGGCAGCGAACGCGCGGCGTCGGCGAGGAAACGCTGACCTTCGTCCGAGCTGCCGTTGCGCGGTGGGGCGACGCAGCCGTGGACGGTCGCCAGCATCACCACATCGCCCAGCAGATCGGTCACCAGCATGTGGGCCGGCATCCAGTCGGTGACGTTGGGTGCACGGTTGCGCCGAGGCACGGCTGAGGCCCACACCCCGTCGGCGATGGTGATGCCTGCACCGGCGGTCCACGACGCGACCGGCATCCAGTCGTTGTCGACCTGGCGCCAGCTGCGCGCGCCGCGTGGAGCCAAGGTCGCGGCCTGGTCGAGCGGGTCGGCCCCGCCAGGCAGCTCGACCACGGTGACAATGGCGGGCATGTTGCCGAAATAGATCGGTTCCGGCTGGTCTGACAGCCACGCAGAACGGGCCGATCCTTTGACCATCCAGCCGCCCTTGCCGAAGGCGTTGCGTACTTCGGCCAGTTCACCAGCCGGACCGCTCCACCGTTTCACCGCCCGGGGACGTTCAGCCAGGCGGACTGCGGCCTCAATCCGATCGTCCAGCTGCACCGAGGGGAAGAACGTGCGCAGCCAGCCACTGCGCACCACGCGCCGGCAGAATTCCGGTGACGCATCGTCCAGTTCACCGCTGTAGGTGGTGCTGGTCAGCTTGTCGAGCACGGCTTCCAGCGCACGGCGCGCAGGCTCGTCCAGGCCGAGTTTCGGCAGGCTGGTTTTCAGCTCGGCGATCGCCGCTGTGAGGTCGGCTAGTTCGCCAGAGCGATCGGCGGCGGCCACCTCTTGCAGACGCAGGACGCCACCGCTAATCACCACCGCGTCAGCGCGGCGGAGATGCACACCTGTGAGGGGGCCTTCGGCCAGCCGCAGTCCGTCGCCGAGCTTGGCTTCCTTGGCCAGCGGAGCCAGACTCAGTAGCGTCTTGAGTGCATCAAGGCGACCACCTTCGACCAGCCTACGCTGGACCGTCACTGTACCGGCGACGGTCGACACCTGCGGTTGCCTCGACTCATCAATGCCGGAGAAGGCCACCGCTTCAGAGGCGTCCTTGCCCTGCCACCACAGTTTGCCGTCGCGTTCGACCACCCCGGGCACATCCGGCAGGGCGCCCTTGAGATCGGCCACCGCCGGATCCAAGGCCGGTGGCGCAGGTGGCAGAGGAGCCTGGACGGTGTCGCCGATCGGCGTCGGTTTGACGACAGGCGAGGGCTTCGGTGCCGGTTCGGCAGCAGTCAGCAACGACATGCACAGAAGGGAGATGCTGATGTGTCGCATGGTGGTGACCTTCATGGCAGCGGCAGATAGGGCGTCTGGTCAAAGCGGTCGTCGAGGTCCTCGTAGACCGCGGTGACATCATCAATGGGGATGAACACGCGATAGCGGTGCGCTTCGGCGGCGAAGCGGTCCACCGCATCGGCCAGCAACATTTCGCGACGACCTTCACCGCTCCACTCCGGGCCGCTCTTGGCGAGCTGGTAGATCTTACGCGTCATGTCGGGCGACCAGTTGAGGCAGCGGACCTCACCGACCACCACTTCTTTGCGCACTTCGACGACCTTGAGCAGGAAGCGCTCGCCACGCCGCACGATCAGGGTCGCAACCCGCTGCTGCTTGGCGAGCGACTCCAGAACCTTGGTGATGGAACCGGGATTATCAGTGCCGGGAACGATGATCTTCTGATCTGCGCTCATACGGATCCGACGACGGTACGCTGGACGCAGGAGGCTGGAGGCTGGAGGCGGCGCATAGGATGGTCAGACGATAGGCGAACGTCAGGCTTTCCAATAGGTTCGCCTTTTGTACTGCCTATTGCGTTTGGCTGACCCGCCAGCCGTCTTACACGAGCTTGTCGCCCAGCTTCTTGGCGAGTCTGGTTCGCCACGCCGGGGCGTGGTCGGTCTTGACCGGGGCGAGGGATTCGACCAGGACCGCGACGCCGGGATTGCGTTCCAGGCTGGTGGCGTTGGCGGCGACGATCGTCTCGCTGGTGACGATTTCCTCGCCAACCACGCACAGGTTGGGCATCAGCGCGACGGTTGATCCGCTACGGACGATGTAGATCGCAGTGCGGCCCTCTTCAGCGCAGACGCGTTCGATGTCCTTGGGACCAGCCTCAAAGCGCAGTCCGAGCTTGGGTGACTCCAGCACGCTGGTGTAGAGCTCGTCGTACATCGGATCGATCAGCACCGGCGAGCCGCGCAGTTCGGCGAGCTTGGGGTCGTCATTGCGATCAGCCCAGCGGCGCGAGGCGCCCATCGCCTTGATGCGTCCGGCCCGGACTTTGTCCATCAAAACGCAGTGACCAAGGTAGTCATCCAGGCCGAGCGAACCGAGGATGCGGACTTGCGAGGCGTCAGCCGACAGGTGGCCACTGAGCTCCTGCCAGTTACGCACCCGCCCGGTATCGAGGACATCCAGCAGGGTGTTGTGGAACGCGTCATAACAGGTCAGCGAGAGGTCGCGCTTGTGCTTGCGCAGGCAGGTCGGGGTGACCTCGTGCTCGGTGCCCATGAGCACGCCGCGCACGTCCTTCCAGGTGAAGTCGCATTGGTTGAACACCGCGCGCACCGGCTTGCCCGGCCTGGTGATGTCCAGCTGGAGGTGCAGGCACAGGGCCGCCTCGCGGACGTCGGCATCGGGATCGGCCAACCATTGGGTCAATAGGCCCTGCACGCCCTCCATCGGGGTGTAGCTGAGCCGCGGTTTGCCGTTCAGGGGTGGCAGCCGACGCATCCGCCCGAGGGCCAGTTCGACATCGCCGAGGTCGTGGCCGGCGCGATCGGCGGTCCGCATGGTCGCGTCGGCGTCGCCGTCATGGTCGTCCCATAGATCGATCAGCCCCTCTTCAAACTTCACCCGGCGCTTGTCTTCTTTGATCAGGCGACGCAGGTGCGCGACCAGCTCGGGCTTCAGCCAAGCGAGCTGAACCAGCCGCTTAAGGACATCGTCAAACGAGCCGCCCTTGGGTGGGACGGCGATAAGGACCGGTTCAGTCATGAGGGCGGACATGATGGAAACTGGCGTTCGGGGGCAATCCCTGGTACTGGTCCGAGCGGTTACTTTTCCCGTTTGGCGGGGATGCCAGTCAGGATGGTTTCGGCGATGCGCAGGCCGTCGAGCCCGGCCGAGACGATGCCGCCAGCATAGCCCGCACCTTCGCCGGCCAGCCACAGGCCGGGGATCGAGCTTTCCAGAGTGTCGGGGTTGCGCTCGAAGCGCACCGGGCTGCTCACTCGCGCCTCGATGCCGACCAGGGTACCATGCTGGAGGAAGCCTGGAATAACCCGTTCGAAATAGCGCAGTGCAGCGCTGATCGCGGTCACCGTCGCCGGCGGCAGGATGCGGTCGAGTCGGCCCGGCCGAAGTCCGAAGCGATAGCTGGTGGCCTGCGGAATGGGGCCCGCCTCGCCGCGGACAAATGCAGCCGCTGACTGCGCCGGGCAGGCAAGATCACTGCCGCCCGCAGTAAAGCAGGCCTGTTCTAGCCGATCGACCACATCGAAGCCTGACAAGGGATCATCGCGGTGATCGTCGGGTTGGTTGACGATCAGCCCAGCATTGGCGAAGCCTGAGGCGCGGGCGTAGCGGCTCATGCCATTGGTCGAGAGATGTCCGCGGTCGCTGGTCGCCGCGATGATCTCGCCACCGGGGCACATGCAGAACGTCGTCACGCTCTGCGCTTTCAGGTGCTCCGGCGGCCGCGAGACCAGATTGTACTCGGCGGCATGCAACAGATGACGCGGGTAGTCCTTGCCGGCGATGCAGCCGTACTGGCCGAGATCGATGACGCTCTGGTCGTGTTCTATGCGGCAGCCGAGTTGAAACCCCTTTGCCTTGTGGACGGCTCCGGCGCGGGCGATCTCGGTGATCAGGGCGCGGGCGCTGTGGCCAGGGGCGATGATGGTTGCCGGTGCGGTCAGTTCCTCGCCAGTGCGCAGACGAACGCCGTTGCAGCGTCCCTGCGAAGTCAGCAGTCCAGTCACCTCGGCGTCCCAGCGGAACGTGCCGCCGTGATGAATGATCATCTGACGCAGGCGTTTACACATGTGTGGCAGGATGTCGCTGCCGACATGCGGGTGATGCCGCCATAGGATATGGCGAGGAGCCCGCGCGGCGACGAAAGCCTCCAGCAGGAAGCGCATGCGCCGGTCCTTGACCCGGGTGTACAGTTTGCCGTCGCTGTAGGTGCCCGCCCCGCCTTCGCCGTACAAGTAGTTCGAATCCGGATCGAGTTCGCGCCGCTCGTGCATGCGTTCGAGGTCGGCTCCGCGGCGCTCAACATCGCGGCCGCGATCCAGCACCACTGGCCTGCAGCCATGCACGGCAAGCAGATAGGCCGCCATCAGCCCGGCAGGTCCGGTGCCGACGACCAGCGCGCCACGCGGCAGCGGTTCGCGCAGCGGCAGGTGCCACAACTGATCGTCCTGGGCAGGTGGCGCATCCAGCACGGTGACGCCCGGAACGGCTGCGACCGCAGCGCCATCGCGGACCGTGGCGCGCAGATGATAGACGAAGCGTAGGTCCGGCTTCTGCCGGGCGTCCAGCGAACGCCGTTCGATGTCGTAGCCGAGGATGTCGCTTTCGGCGATGCGGCAGATCCGGGCGATGTACGGATGCAGGTGATGGTCAATGCCGATCGGTTCGCCGTCCCGCAGCCTGGAGAGTGGCACTTCCAAGCGTTCAATCTCGACCGTGAGGGTGTCGTTCATGACTTGATCCGCTGGGAGACGATGACGCCGGTCAGGATGAAGTCGACGCCGAGCAAGGCCAGCGCTTCCGGGCGTTCGTTGAGGATGGCCCAGCCCACGGCCAGCACCAGCACTAGGCTGGCCACAAGGCCCGGATGCCCATGGCGACCGAGCCGAGAAGGAGGCTGCGGATCATGCCTGAAACAGTACGGGCCGGGCGATGCCGCCCGGCCCGTACTTCTGACAGTCGGCTTGCGCCGATGAATCAGGCTTTGGGCGCTTCAGCGGCCGCTTCGGCAGGCTTGGCGGCGGCGGCTTCGGCGGCAGCCTTGGTCTTACGCTCGCCCTTGAGCTTGGCTTCGTGCTTCTTGACTGAGCGACGGCTGGCCGCGACGAACTTCTTGCCGTCTTTCTTGGGTCCGCCCTTGTCGTTGGCGCGCAGCTTCAGCTTGCCGGAGACCGGCAGGGTGACCTGGACACCATGGTGCTTGAAGAGACTGCCCAGCGCATCGCTGAGGATAGCGCCCTGCTTCAGCCAGGCTTCCACGCGGTCGGACTTGACGGTGATGGCCTTGCCATCAGCCAGGGTCGGATCGTAGGTGCCAAGAACCTCATTCGACAGGCCTTCGCGCGCATTGCGGCGATCGATGGCGACGATGCGGTAGAAGGGGCGGTGGAGGCGGCCAAGGCGGCTCAGGCGGATGCAAACGGCCATACGGGTTTCTAGTCTCTCAGGTGAAGGGCGGCAAAGTAGAGTGGGCGCATGCAAGCGCAACCGGAAAACCCACCTCGGGCCATCAGCTACTGGCGATGGCCACAGCCGTAGCCGTGGTCGGTAGGATCGGAAACACCCGATCGAAGCGGGTCAGAGCGAAAATCTCACGCAAGGCGGGTGCCTCGACCCCGGTCAGCACAAGTTTGCCATTCAACTCCTGGACTTCGCGCAGTTTCTGCACCAGCGGGCCAAGGGCGGCCGAATCCAGGGCAGGGACGCCACTGAGGTCCAGGACCACCCGGGCCCAGCCGTGGGTGTGCTCCAACATCGCGGAGGCGAAGTACCTACGGGCCTGTTCGTGCGAAACCAGACCACGATCGTCCCGGATGAAGGAAACGACATGAACCTCTCCGACCATGATCACCCGGACATGGGAGATGGTGCGAAGGCGATCTGATGAGCCGCTAGGCGCACTTGGTGTCATACAGGCGATCCTTGCGTCCAAGTGTGGGAGCGCCACCGTGGTGGTGCAACGGAATTCACCCCGGACCGGGAGAGCGCCAACATGGCTAAAACGATCGATGTCAACCTGCTGAACCCCTTTATTTCCGCTACTTTGGAGTGTTTGCAGCAGATGGCGCAGGCAAAACCCGAGCGAAAACGCGTTTTCGTCAAGACCGATCCCTTGATGCACGGAGATATCTGCGGGATAATCGGCATGACCAATGGCATAACCGGATCATGCGTGGTCAGTTTTCCCGAGATGCTGGCCCGGCGCATCGTTGCCCGGTTGCTCAGTGATGATCCGGCGACGATTGCAGCCGGCATGGTCGAGGACGGCATCGGCGAGGTTGCCAACATGGTGGCCGGTGGCGCCAAACGCAAATTCATCGATACGCCATATCGTTTCGACATCTCGACCCCCACCGTGGTCCACGGCGAGCCGGTCAAGCTGTTCAACCCAGCCGACACCGTCGCCATTGCCTGTGAGTTCACCGCGGATCCGGCCTGGCCGGAGACGTTCCTCATCGAGGTCGCGCTAAGGCCAACCGACAAGTAGTCTGGTTCGCCGTCGCTCAATTGGGCCATAAGCCGAAGCACGCGAGTAGGCGACTTTTCGTACACCGGGTACGCGGGGCCTGTTCGTGATCCGCAGCCTGTTGAATTGAAGGAGTCGTCAAAAAACTGAGAATCCACCCGCCCGAGATAGGAAAGCCCTCCGGTAGGCGGACAGGTGTCCTCATTTGATGACTGGATCAGCCCCTTGCAGCGGGGTGGCGGAGCCTGCCGTCCAACTGACGACATCAGTCACCCCCATTGAGCCAATCACGCCGGTATACGCGAACGAGTTACCTGTCGATACCACCTTGGATCACGTCGGATGCAGGCCCGACGCTAGCAGGCCCATGGTCAAGAATGACGACGTCGTCTCCTGAGCGGTCAGGGCCCACGCCTCGGCGACGGTCAGCTGTTCGACGTGCAGCATCTCCATCGCGTCCAGGCTGCGGGTGCCACCATCGCACAGGTCCTCGGCCAGGACGATGTGCAGGCGCATGCGCAGCAGGCCGGGCATCGCCTCGAAGCGATGCAGCAGGCGGGTGCGGCCGGCGATCCAGCCGGTCTCCTCGGTCAACTCGCGGGCTCCGGCGGCACAGGCGTCCTCGCCGGGTTCGATGCCACCAGCCGGGAACTCGTACAGCCAGGCGCGGTAGGGGTGGCGGTAGATGCGTTCAATGAGGAGACGCCCATCAGGCAGTACCGGCACCACCACCACGGCGTCCCATTTCGTGGCGACGGTGAAGTACGGGTACATGCGGCCGGCGCGGTCCTCGACCTCCTCCTCGACCAGTTCGAAGAAGCGGTTGCCGGCGAGGGTGCGCCGGGCGCCGAGGCGGGGCAGGGGGTCGGGTGTCTGGTTGGAAGACATGCGGTGTACGTGCCAGACCATGGGGGGTGGACCTCGTGCCGTCAACCTGACCAGGAGGCAATGATCTCCATCATCCTGGCGTGGACGGCAACCGCTGGCGCCAGCCCCTTCCCGTCCTAGCTTTGCGTCTCCCCGCCCAGGACCCCCATGAGCCTCGTAGACACCGTCACCGTCTTCGCCAAACGCCTGCTTGGAACCACCAACGAGGCATCTTTACGCCGGGTCTGGCCAAGGGTGTTGAAAGTCCGCGAGCTGGGCTCCAGGATGGCCGCGCTCGACGACGCCGATTTGCGTAAACTGTCGGCCGAATTGCGCGAGAGGGTCAAGTCCGGGGCCAAGTCAGAGGCGGTCACTATCGAGGCCCTGGCGCTGGCCCGCGAGGTCGCCGACCGGCGCCTGGGCTGTTGGAACGCCCTCGACGAGAAGCGTGGATTCCCCGAAGACGCCTGGGGTGGTGCAGCAGAGGCCGTGCGAACTGCCCGCGCCAAGCTCGCCGAGGTCGATGCCGAGGGCAAGCCGGTGCACCAGGCCTATGAACTGGACCTGCCGGCGTCGGTCTATGCCGCGATCCGCGCCAAATTCCCTGACTCGGTGCCGCCGTTCCGCATGCGTCCGCACGACGTGCAGATCCTTGGCGCGATCGTCCTGACCCAAAGCAAGATCGCCGAGATGAAGACCGGCGAAGGCAAGACCCTGGTCGCCTCGCTGGCCTGTTTCCTGGCCTACTTGTCGGGCCACGCTGTTCATGTCATCACGGTCAACGATTACCTCGCCTCGCGTGACTCGAAGTGGAACGAGCCGACTCTGCGCTTCCTCGGCCTGACCGTTGGCGCCATCCAGTCGCAGATGCCCCCGTGGGAGCGCAAGGACATCTACAACCGCGATGTCACCTACGGCACCAACAACGAGTTCGGCTTCGACTATCTGCGCGACAATCTCGCCAAGTCTCCCGAAGAGCAGGTCCAGACCCGCCGCCAGTTCGCCATCGTCGACGAGGTCGACAGCGTCCTGATCGACGAGGCGCGGACCCCGCTGATCATCAGCGGGCCGGCGACCAACCGGAAAGAGTTCTACCAGAAGGCCGACGAGGTCGCCAAACAGCTGGTCAAAGTCGAACATTTCGAAGTCGATATCAAGGATCGTCACGCGACCCTGACCGAGGCTGGTATGGACAAGGCGGCGGAACTGTTCGGCGTGCCGAACATGTACGACGTCGAGAACATGCACCTGCCGCACTTCCTCGACAACGCGCTCAAGGCGCACCACCTGTACCAGCGAGACAAGGAGTACTTGGTTAGTTCCGGCAAGGTCAAGATCGTCGATGAGCACACCGGCCGCATCCTCGAAGGTCGCCGCTGGTCGGACGGCCTGCACCAGGCCGTCGAGGCCAAGGAGGCGGTCGCCGTCGAGGAGGAGAATCAGACCTACGCGACCATTACGCTGCAGAACTTCTTCCGCCTGTACGAACGTCTCGGTGGCATGACCGGCACGGCCCAGACTGAGGCCAGCGAGTTCCACGCCATTTACAAGCTGGACGTGATCTCGATCCCGCCCAACCGCCAGGTGGCACGCGCCGACCTGCCCGACCTGATCTTTGGCAGCGTCAACGAAAAGTTCGAAGCGATCATCAAGGAGATCGAACTGCTCCACGACATCGGCCAGCCGGTGCTGGTCGGCACCATCTCGGTCGAGATGAGCGAGCAGCTCTCAGAGCGCTTCACCCGCAAGGGCATTCCGCACAACGTGCTGAACGCGCGTCAGCATGCGCGCGAGGCAGAAATCGTGCTCAATGCCGGCCAGTTCGGCGCCATCACCGTCGCCACCAATATGGCTGGCCGTGGTACCGACATTGTGCTCGGCAAGACCACCTTCGAAAAGGCGTTGAAGCACTGGCAGCACCGCGATTTGGCGCCCAAGAAGCTGAAGCCGGATTCGCCCGAGCTCGACGACGCCATCGTACAGCTGTGGCACCAGCGCTTCCTCGGCGAGGACGCGGCTAAGTCCAAGGCGACGACCACGCCCGAGCGTCTCAAGGAGATCAACAAGCGACGCAAGCTTGATGGCATGCCGCCGATGCCGTTGCCCAGCACGCTGCGCGACAACGTCGACGTGCGTATGATCGGCGGGCTGCGCATCATCGGCACCGAGCGCCACGATGCCCGCCGCATCGACAACCAGCTGCGCGGCCGTTCTGGCCGTCAGGGCGATCCGGGCAGCACCCGCTTCTACCTCTCGCTTGACGACGACCTGATGAAGCGCTTCGCCGGTCCGGCGATGGCCAACCTGATGCGCCGCATGGGGCTGAAGGACGGCATCCCGATCGAAAGTCCGATGGTGTCGCGCGCGGTCGAAAAGGCGCAGAAGCGGGTCGAGGAATACTACTACGGCATCCGCAAGAACCTGCTCGAGTACGATCAGGTGATGAACCAGCAGCGCTTGTCGATCTACGGCCAGCGCCAGCGTGTCCTCGAAGGCAAGGGTCTCGATACGACGCTGGTCGAACTTTACCGCGGCGGACTGGACGACCTGGTGCAGAAGGCTGCTGAGGATGGCATGCGCGGTCATGCCCTGGCCGAGCGCATGGCCAAGAGCTTCGCCGAGGACACTGGCCTGCCCGAGCCGGCCGCCAGCGAGATCCCGGTCAAGGAAGGCGGCGCGGCCTGCCTGAACTATCTGTACAAGCGGGTCGAAGGCGAGATTGCCAAGCGCAAGGAGACCCTCGCCGCGATGCACGACCAAGTCTTGCGCTTCCTACTGCTCGACACCATCGACCGCCGCTGGAAAGACCAGATCTATGCCATGGAGCACCTGCGCCATGCCATCGGCCTGGAAGCATACGCGCAGAAGGATCCGCGCATGCGCTACAAGGAGGAGGGCTACCGCCGCTTTGAGATGATGAACGAGCTGATCCGGCTCGACGTTTCGCGCGTGTGGTTCCGTCTGCAGGTCCAGGTCCAGCCAGAGGCGACTCCCGCGGTCGAGCAGCAGCCACGCGCCGCGGCCATGCTCTCGGCCGGCGGCTTCGCTTCGATTGATGCCCCGGCCAAGCCAGCAGCCGGCAAGCCCGCCCCGAACGACCCCTGCCCCTGCGGATCAGGTCAGCCTTTCAAACGCTGTCACGGTTAGTTTGGGGACTTCGCCCCCACGGCCCTGACCGGCCTGTCCCCCGGGCTTTGTCAGGCTTCGATTCCGTCGCTGCCGCTTCGGAATCGTGGACGGATGGGCTTCGCCCATTGTATCCGCCCACCAGCCCTCGGCGCCCGATCCTCGCTGCGCTGCGGCCAGGGCTTTGCCCTGGACCCGATCGAGCCAAGGACGGGCGGCCAGCTTGGCCGCCCGTCCCTCCGGGCAGCCTGCCCAGAGGTGCTAGAGCATTCGGCTAGACCTCTTACGGCTTAGCCGTCGGCACCGATATCGCCACGACGTCATCATACTTGATATACCCGCCATTAACCGCCAGTGCGATCACCCCGTTGGTGTCGTAACCGACACTGGTGACCACGCCATCCTTGCGCGTACCTGTAGTATCGGCGATATAACTGACCTTCATGCCCAGCATGCGGTTTGACGTCTCGCTCAGAGCCTTGGTGTCGTAGCGGTTGTTGAGGACCTGCTTGATGTTGTCGATCGGGTAGTTGTTGCCGTCGGTCGACTGGATCCATACCTGCTGGTCGATAACTCTGAAGCCGTCGACCCGAATATCTTTGTTGGCGAAGCCGACATCCGGCTTCAGTCCGGCATTGACCATGCGGGTCTTCTCCGCTGCTGTGGCGACGACCTGGCTGACGTTGACCATCGAACCAACCATCTGCTGGGCCCAGGTGATGTCGGCGCGGTTCTTCTCGTTTGTGGCGTTGGCCAACGACTGCAATTGGCGCATGCCCTCGACCATCTTCGAGGTGTCGGACGGGTTGAGCGGGTCCTGGTTGGTGATCTCGCTGAGCATAATCGAGAGGAAGTCGGCGCTGCCGAAGGCCTGCTGGGTCGATTTCGCCTTATCCGCCGGGTTGGTGGCGGTCCCGCTGGTCGCCGTAGCGATGTTCGTCGTGGTCATGGCCAGAGCCTCCGGCGGATTGACGCAAGTACCGTGCCAGCCACCTGCTCACTCGCCGCATCACGCCTCCAGGTCAGGGCTTGTGCATCCGTTGGGCGGTCACCATGATGCAACCAACGATGATTCTTGGTCTGATTAGCGACATCCATGGCAACATGGCCGCACTCCAGGCGGTGTTACGTGACATGGAATCCATCGGGGCCGAGAAGGTCCTGTGCTTGGGCGACGTCGTCGGTTATGGCCCCTACCCTGGTGAGTGCCTGGACCTGATTCGCCGCTGTGGCGCCGTTCTGATGGGCAACCACGAAGAGGCGCTGTTGTACGGAGCCGAGAACTTCAATCCGCGCGCCAAACGGGCGATTGACTGGACGCGTGACCATCTCAAGGCAGCCGGGGATGAACAGACCCGCAACAACCGTTGGAATGTGCTGCAAAACCTGCAGATGCATTGCAAGGTCGGGCAGTTCCTGTTCACCCACGCCAGCCCGCGCCAGCCGACCCGCGAATACGTCATGCCCCGGGATGTGGCCAACCACCCGAAGATGGACGAGATATTCACCCTAATCGATCACGTTTGCTTTGTCGGCCATACCCACCTCCCTGGCGTATTCCTGCAAGACCGCAGCTTCACCACCCCAGTCCAGCTATGGAACCAGACCTATTTCATCGAACCTGGGGAGAAGGCCCTAGTCAACATCGGCTCGGTCGGTCAGCCGCGTGATGGCGACCGTCGCGCCTGCTATGTCATGCTCGATACCGACCCGGGTTCGCCACGCGCCGTATTCCGCCGGGTCGAGTACGATGTCGAAGCGACAGCCAAGGCGATCGAAGCCAACGACTTTCTCGACGATTACCTCGCTGAGCGCTTGCGCCAGGGGAGATGAGCATGCTTGGTCCCAAACTGGACTGCGTCGTATCGGTTTCCGGTATTCGCGGGATCGTCGGAGATACCCTGATGGTCGAGCAGGTCATGGGTCTTGCCCAGGCTTTCGGCGTGGCCGTCGCTCACTGCGAACGTGTTGTCGTCGGTCGCGATAGCCGGACGACCGGACCGTTGCTCTCCCAGGCAGTCTGCGCCGGACTGCGTGCGGTTGGCTGCGAGGTCATTGACATCGGCATCGTGCCGACCCCAACAGTGGCGATCGCAGTGAAGGAGTTCTCTGCGTTCGGCGGCATCATGATCTCTGCCAGCCACAACAACTCCGAGTGGAACGCGCTGAAGTTCTTCAATCGTGACGCCCGCAACGTCGACGCGACCCAACTCGACTGGATCCTGGAGTGCTACAAGGATCCGCCGATGGGCCGGCATCGACGCTGGGACGGGGTCGGCAGTTACCGCGAGGACCGCAGCCCGCTTGATGTTCATCTCAAGCGCGTGCTGGCCGCTGTCGACGTTGCGGCGATCAAGGCGCGCCGTCCGACTGTGCTGATCGATTGCGTGAATGGCGCCGGCTCGGTGCTCGCCCCGCGTCTGCTGTCCGCCCTCGGCTGTACCGTCATCGCTATCCACGATCGCCTCGACCTGCCGTTTCCGCGCGATCCCGAACCGACCGCGCACAACGTCAAGCACCTCGGTGCGATGGTCCGTGCGGCCAATGCGGACATCGGTTTCGTCCAGGATCCTGACGCCGACCGTCTCGCCATCGTCGACGAGACCGGCCGATACCTTGGCGAGGAATATACCCTGGTGCTTTGCGCCTCGGCTCGGCTGGCCGCCGCCGGCCCGGGCTCGCTGGTGTGCACCAACCTGTCGACCAGCCGCATGCTCGAAGATGTCGCGGCCCGATATGGCGCCCGTGTCGAACGGACCAAGGTCGGCGAAGCCAACGTCGTCGACGGCATGCAGAAGCATGGCGCGGTCATTGGCGGCGAAGGCAACGGCGGCATTATTGACCCGCGGGTCGTGCTGGGCCGGGACAGTCACATCGGCATGGCCCTGGTCCTGGAACTGCTGGCCCATGCCAAGTCTCCGTTGTCAGAGGTGGTGCGGACGATTCCCGCCTATGCCATCCACAAAGAAAAAGTCGCGATGGATCGCAAGGCGGTCACGGCCGCCATTCCTGGCCTGAAATCCGCTGCGTGGGCAGCCGGTGCGCACACCGACGAACGCGACGGCATCAAGTTCACCTGGCCCGACCGCTGGGTCCATCTGCGTGCCAGCGGCACTGAGCCGATGTCGCGGATCATTGCCGAGGCTCCGGGCATGGTCCACGCCCGTGACCTGGCCGACCTCATTCGCTCCGCCACCGGAGCCAGCCCCGTCGAGCACTAAGTCATGGCCGACCCGAACTTCTTTCCCGGTTTCGAAGGCGAAGACGAAGCTAAGAAGCAGCCTGCCAAGCCTGCCAAGCCGGTCTCGGCGGCACCGGCCAAGCCGGCATTCGATCCGTTTGCCGACGCACCCAAGCCGGCTGCAACTCCGCCCGCTGTCGCGAAGCCGCCGACCGGCCGGGTCGCCAAGGCTCCGGCGCCTGCGCCTGCACAAGCTGCAACATCTTCGTCCGCACCGGCCGCCGATGATGACCCCGAGCTAAAGCCAGGATCGCGCAAGGATCTGTGGAAATGCCCGCATTGCGGTGCTGGCAACAAGCCGGACCGCAACACCTGCCGCACCTGCGGCAAGAGCCCGGACGACCCCGTGATTGTGCCGTGGTATGCGAACAACGTCATCCGCGCTGGCATCCTGGCGGCGATCGGTGTGGTCATTGTCGTAATCGTCATGCTGACGCGGGTCGATGTAACACTGCGTGAACCGAATCTGGCTGATGTCGATCGCAAGCCGCGCATCGGCGGATCAGCCACGGGCTCAATCGACCTGGGCGGTGGCCTACGTTTCGAAGCTGATCATCAGATCAGCGTCTGTGGCCGCGTTGCGGCGGTTGGCGTCGGCCCCGGTGGAACGGTCTTGGTCGCGCTTGCGCTTGGTCCGGCAGCTGCGCAAGAGAAACCGAAGGCGACTGCGTCTGACGGCAGCTTCGAGGTCGAGGGCGTCGTGCTCGCCTGTTCGGTCGAAGGCGAATTCAAGCCAATCGTCGGTCAGATCCTCAGTGTGCAGGGGGCTACTGGCGATCTGGTGAAGGACGGTCGCATCACCAACGAACCGGCCGGGGTCATTCCGGTCGCGGTGGAAAACCACCGCGCCAAGTAGCCCTATTGAGGGCGCAGCCGTTCCAGCAGCGGGGCGAGCAGCTCCGGTTGCAGTCGGGCTGCTCCAGGCCGCCGTACGGAACTGATCCGATGGGTGTCGCTACCGACGCTGACCAGCAGGTTTCGGCGGGCGCATACCGCCAGCAAACCCTGCTGCAATTCGCCGTCTAGTCCAGGGTGCGCGCATTCCGCACCATCAAGTTGCTCAATCAATCGCTCGGCGTATGGCAGATTGCGATACACCCCCGGGTGGGCGAGGATGGCGACGCCACCTGCTCCGCGGATAGCTGATGCCACCTGGGCGATGGGAGGGAATTGCGGCAATTCGCGGTCGGTCAGGTGTTCGTCGGCTAGGTGGAAGGTGAATGCATCACGGATGCTGGCGACGCCACCGACCCGGGTCAGCGCCTTGGCCAAATGCAATCGTCCGACACTGTCTGCCTCGGTAGGTTTGACCTGGGCGGCGGTCAGGTCGCGGCGCACGTCGGCAGGTAGGCGCGCGAGTAGGGCATCGACCCGCCGGAGACGCAGTTCGCGGATGCCGCTCAGCAGATTACTTAGGCCGAGGTGGGCCGGATCGATGCCGAGTCCGACGATATGGATCTCGCGGCCATCGTCGCCGGCGGTTACTTCGACCCCGCAGATCAGGCCTGGCGCCTTACTGATCTGGCGCCAACCAGCGAGGGTGTCGTGATCGGTCAGCGCCCAGTGCGACAGCCAAGCTTTACGCGCCGCTGAGGCCATGTGGTCGGGCGGGTGCTCGCCATCGCTGGCGTGCGAATGCATGTGAAAATCCACCGGTGCGGCCGGCAGGACTGGGGCAAAGGGCAGGGCCATCAGCAGCGCGCCAGCAGATCGCGGGCGACCAGTTCGATAAGCTGTGTGTGGCGCGGCTCGGTCAGACGGTGGTCGCCCTGGACCAGGTGCAGTTCGACGGCCGGATGGGCGGACGCGTAGGCGAGCGAATGCCGGTGGTCGACCGTCTCATCGCCACGGCCATGGATAATGGCGCACTGGACATGCGGATCCCCCGGCATTTCGGGTAGGCGTTCGCACGAGGTCAGGAAGGCGAGTCCCAGAGGCAGCTCGCGTTGCGCTCCATAATGGAAGAAGGGGCGGCTGCCATCCCGGCGCCACGCGGCCACTCCGTCTGTACCCAGGCGCTCATTCCAGCGGGTGGTGAAACCGAAGGCGGGGGCGATCAGAATGATTCCAGCGAGGTTCGGCAGCGACCGTTCTGCCGCCAGCCAGGCCGCCAGGTAGGCACCCAGCGAGGATCCGATGAGGACAACCCGACCATCACGGGGGCAGTCGGCCAGGACACGGGCATGCATCGCGTCCATAGTCAGGCCGGGGAAATCGCCACCTTCCAGGTCGGTGATGCCATAGCTGGCGCACTCGCTGCCCAAACGGCGGCCCAGCTCGGAACCCTTCTCGGTGCGCGGGCCCGAGCCGAAGCCGTGGAGGTAGCGGACATGCGGCAGCATGAGTGCATCGTGGCGTCGGCGTCGCCCGCGCCACCATCATGGGCATGCACCTGCCACCGCGCCGGATCCATCTCTCCGACACCGATGCCACCGGCGTGGCCTATGCCGGTCGGCTGGTCGACATTGCCTTGCAGCGCCTGGAAGAGGCCCTCGCTGAAGCCGGGCTGGACGTGGCGGCGCATGTCAGCGCTCCGGCCGCCCCCGCGGTCGTTCACCTCAGTACCGATTTCCATCGTCCGGCTCGGCTCGGCGAGCGGCTCGCCGGGTCGGTCACTCTGGTCGAACTGGGCACCACCAGCGTGCGCTTCGCGATCAAGTTGGGTACCGCGGTGACAGTGACTGCCGTGCTGGTCTGGGTCGACCGACAAGCTGGCGCTGCTGCTCCGTGGCCGGCAACGACGCGACGACGACTGTTGCGCCTCAAGCCCGCATCGACGACGAAACGCCGCGCCCGGTAAGGGCCTGGGCGGCTGCAAAGGCGGCCGCCAGAAAGAGCATTGCCCAGGTTGCGAAGGCGCAGGCGATGGCCGGACCGCTGCCGAGAATGTCGGTCAGGCCGAACATCACCTTGGTGATCGGCCAGTGTTCGCGGCGTTCAGCGAGGATCAGTGAGTCGGCGACCTCCATCATGCTGAACGAGAAAGCGAGGATCGCTCCGGCGGCCAGCGAGGCGGCGAGCAGAGGCAAGACGATGCGACGCAGACGTAGGAAGCCTCCGGCTCCGCTGATCGCGGCAGCCTCCTCCAGGGCGATCGGCGTCTGTTCGTAGCCCGCCGCCGCCGCCCGCAGCACGTACGGCAGTCGTCGCACGCCGTAAGCGATCGCCAGTAGGATGGTCGGATCGACCACCGGGTTGAGCCAGCCGAAGCCGGGGATCGCTGGCATCGCGCGGTATCCGAACGCCAGAATGATGCCGGGGATGGCCAACGGCAGCATCGCCAGCAGGTCGAGGGCCCGCCAGCCAGGCGGTCGCCATCTGGTCGAGGCCCAGGCGATGTAGGTGCCCAAAACCAGGGCCAGGGCTGTTGCGAGTGAGCTGTATTTCAGCGACTGGAGGATCGACGGGACGACCTGCGGGTGGGCCAGGGCGTCACGCAGATGCTGGGTGGTCAGACCAGCCGGCAGGACGCTGCGATACCAGTCCTGGGCAACCGCCAGCATGGCCACGGCGGCATGCGGAGCAGCAGCGAGGGCGACGATGCCGCCGATCACTAGCCAAGCGCCGACAGAACCTCGGCGGGACAGCCGGATCGGAGCTGCGCCATTGGCGCCCTTGGTGGCCAGCGATCGCTCCTGGCGGGCAAACAGCGCCTTGGCCGCGACATAAGCGACTGTCGCAACCACCAGCATGATGATGACCTGAGCAAACGGCAGGCGGTTCTTTTCTGCCTCCGACAGTCCGGAGAAGATCTGCACGGCGATGTGGCGGTCGTACCCGAGCATCAGCGGCGTGCCGAGTTCAGTGAATGCCCAGACGAACACGACCACCCCGCCGGCAAACAGGCCGGGGCGCAGCAGCGGCAGCCAGATACGGGTGAACACCTGCCAGCGGCCGGCGCCGCCGATGCGCGCCGCCTCGACCAGCGCCGGATCCAGCCGGCTGATCGCTGCTGCCGTGGTCAGGTAGAGGAACGGGTACAGCCCCAGGGCCTCGATCAGGCAGATCGCAGCAAAGCGGTTGTCAGTCAGCCAATCGGGCGGCGCCGACCAGTCGCACAGACCGAGCTGCACGAGTACCGCATTCAGCGCACCGTGCCGGCCCAGCACCGCCTCGAAACCAAGCGCGCCGACGAAGGGGGGCAGGACGAGCGGGGCGAGCAGCAGGATTTCGGCCAAGCCCTTGCCGGGAAACACCGTGCGGGCCATCAGCCAGGCTGCCGGGAGTGCGATCGCGAATGCCAGGACCGTGGTCACCATGGCGATGCCGAGGGCGTTGAACAGACCTTCGCGATAGAGGGGGTTGGCCAACGCCTCATGCAGGAAGGCCGTAGTGAAGCTGTGACTCTGCGGATCGGTGAAACCGGCGGTCACTGCCGTCGCCACCGGCAGGACCAGGAAGACGCCGAGGAAGAGGAATGCTCCGAAGTAGACCGCCCAGCGCATTCAGCGGCCCTCCACGGCGAGTTGGCGTGCTTCACGGTAGTTCAGCCGGGCTGTATCGGCCCACCTGCGAGTCATCTCCAGACGACGTAAGGGAGTGGATTGCAGCTCGGCCAGTTCCTGCGTGGCATTGGCATAGCTGGTCGGCAGCCGGGCGAAGGCGGCGGCAGCCTGCGGCACCCGCTGGGGGCCACCGGCGCTGCAGATGGCGGCCCAAGCCGCCTGCAACTCGTCGCGCGGATCGAAAATCGCACCTTTGGCGAGCGGGGCGATCAGACTGTAGAGGGGACCAGTCAGCTTGCCCCGGTAAGTAAAGCGGGCCGCATCGGCGAAAGGATCGACGGTCGCATCGCTCATGTGCTGGCGATGTTGGTCGGCATAGAGATCCATGCGGATGGGCAGCCGCCGCAGGGCGTAGCGTTGCGGTCCGCCGGGTTCGCCGACCCGGTAGTTCCACAACCGCTGACCGTCCTCGGACAACACAAAGCGGATGAAGGCGACGCCAAGATCGCGGTTGGGCGATCCGCGCAGCAGCGCGATCGGGTCGGCCGACAGCGATGTGCCAGCGCGCGGGACCACAAAGGACAGCCGCGTAGCACCGCTGGATATCGTGCTCCATTCGCTTTCCGCCCGAGCGTGGAAATCGATGCACATGCCAGCTGCGGCATCGCCGCGCGCGACCGCCCGGACCGCCTTCGAGGCTCCGTCACTGACCCACGCGGCGTTGGCGGCGATACGCCGCAGGATGTCCCAGCCGGCATTCCAACCGCGCTCTAGCTCCTCGGCCGTCGGCTTGTCCGGATCCGCGGCAGCCTGAGCCAGTTCGCTTTGCAGGACACGTTCGAAGGCGGTGGCGATGGCGCCGCTGCGGGTCGGATCGGCGACCACGACGGCGCCGGCTAAACGAGGCTCGGCGAGGTCGCGCCAGGTCTCGATCGGCCCAGGCGGGATCAGTCCGGCCAAACGGTCGTGGTGTACGGCGATGCCGAAGGCCGAGATGCAGGCGCCATAATAGCGGCCCTGCTGATCATACATGCGTTCCCCGGACAACTCGCGTGGGATAACAGAAGGACTGAACCATTCCGGATGCTCGCGCTGGATCCCGCCGTCGACCAGATAGCCCTTGTTGGCCTGCTGGCGATACGGGAACTCGCCACCGCCGAAGAAGACGTCGATGCCGACCGAATCGTTGCTGGCGAGGAACGCGGTGCGATCGGCATCGCCAGTTGCCGCTTTGGGGTCATTGAAGGAGGTCGATCGCCGTCCGAGCCGGGCAGCATTGGCCTCGCTGAAGCGGTCGTCGAGATACCGCAGGATGTCACCGGTCCCACCCGGAGTGCGCCAGTCGATGCCGACCTCCTGGTGCAGCTCACGGCGGGCCCATGCTGCAAACGCCGCGGAGAACTCGGTGCGGATCGCCTCGCCATGCGGCGTGATTACGATGACCTGCCGGGCTGGTTCAGGCTGGGGTGGGGGCCGCAGTGCGAACGGCAGAGCGATCAGAACGACCGGCAGCGCGAGGAGGAGCCATCGCCGCATAGTCATGGCGCCAGGGCGACCGCGGCGCCCGGATCGACGTGCAGGCGCAGGGTATCGCCGGTGCGACGCTCGGCCGGCGGCGTCTCACTCCAACGGAGACTGGCCTCGCCGCAGGCCAACCTCCAGAGCGCCGAACTGCCGTGGTAGTCACCGCCCTGGAGCTGGCAGACTGCACCATCCGGGTGCTCGTGCAGGCGCTCGGGTCGGATCATGACGGTGCAAGGAGCATCCTCGGCCAGCGCTGCTGCGGCGAACGCGGGCAATTCGCCCAGGGCGCAATGGACGGAGCCGCGTCGCCACGTCCCCGGCAGCAAGTTGGCGTCGCCAAGGAACGAGGCCACCGCGACGGACCTCGGCCGTTCGTAGAGATCGCGCGGTGTGCCGACCTGGGCGATTCGTCCGGAGAGGACCACGGCGATGCGGTCGGCCACCGCCATCGCCTCGCCCTGGTCATGGGTGACATACAGCCCGGTCACCCCAGCGGCCTTGCACACCCGTCGGATCTCGCTGCGCAATTCGTTGCGCAGCTTGGCATCAAGATTGGACAGCGGCTCGTCGAGCAGCAGCACGCGCGGACGTGCCACGATCGCCCGGGCCAGGGCGACACGTTGTTGCTGGCCGCCGGACAGTTCGGCGACCCGCCGGTTGCCCATTCCAGGCAGGGCGACGGCGGTCAGGGCATCGTCAACCCGGCGCAGTCGCTCTGAGTCGGCCACGCCGGCAATGTCGAGTGGAAAACCGACGTTCCCGGCGACATCCAGATGCGGCCACAGGGCGTAGTGCTGAAAGACCATGCCCAGGCCGCGGCGCTCGGTCGGAATGCCTGCCTGATCCATCCCGCCCAGGCAAATCCGGCCGGACTGGGCCTGGAGGAAGCCGGCAATCAGCCGCAGGATGGTGGTCTTTCCGCAGCCGCTGGGACCTAGCAGGCAGAACAACTCGCCGGAGGAGATGGCCAGATCGACCCCGGCAAGCACCGGCGTGCGGTCATATGAGAACGAGACGCCGGCCAGGTCGATCGCTGCCATGTGCGGAACCATGTCGCGCACCCGGCCCTGGCAAGCCGTGGCCGCCGTTGACCGGACGTCGCCGTGCGCATACCCATGGGCTAGGGGATAGAGCGTGGGCCTGACTGACACTATTACCTTCACCTGTTCCGCATGCGGCCATTCGGTCGATTTTCCGCGGGCGCAGGAGGGCAAGGCCATCTACTGCCCGAAGTGCCAGGCCGCCCAGGTGATACGTGCACCGGGCAGCACGACCGACCGTTTCAAGCCTGAACGCATTCCGACGGGGCGCATTGTGAAGGCTGATGCCCAACCGACCACCGACCGGGTTGACAAGCCACATGGCATGGCCGGAACGGCGCGTATCGACTTCACCTGCGGGGCCTGCAATCACCTGTCGCGCATCTCGGCGGCTCTCAGTGGACAGCCGGTGCGCTGCCCGACCTGTGGTACGGTCCAGCTCGCTGGGGTTGCCGGACTGCGCGTCGTCCGCCTGGACGGCAACAGCAAACTGCCGTTCACTTGCACCTCGTGCAATTATCAGGCCCGACTGAATCCCGAGTACTCAGGCAAAGCCATTCGCTGCCCGAAGTGTCAGGGAGCCCAGGTGGTGCCGCGCATCCTGCGTGATCCGTCGGGCACGTTCCAAGCCCTGCCATCCGGTGCCGCTGTCGTCCGCAGCGAACCCGGCACGGGTTCGCTGCGCAAGACCGACAGTGCCTCGTTCCGCAAGGACGCCCCGATCGCGCCTGCCGTACGCAGCGAGCCCTCGCCCGCTTTGCGCACTCCGGCCAGCGGCACCCCGGTCGTGCAGCCGATGCCGACCCCGACCCCGTTGCCCGGATCGCTTGCGGCACCTCCATCCGGTTCGTTCCGCCCGGTTTCCTCCGATGCGATACGCACGCCATTGCCGACCTCAATGGACGACGCGCCGAAGTCCTCGCCCGCGCTGCCCCTGGTCTCCACCGACGAAGACAGCCAGTTGGATCTGGGCGACAGCCAAGCTGCCACTACCAAGCCAAAAGGTGGCGTAGTTCGTCGCAGCGGCCGCATGGTGGCCCAGACTACCCCGTCGCAAATTCCTGCTGAGCCAACGCTGGAACCAGCCCGCGCTGTCCGACCCGACCCCGAAGACGAGGGCATGCCTCAGGCCCCGCCAGAACGGCCGATGCCGATGCCGAAGCATGCCGTGACTCCGGTCATTCCGACTGTTGCGTCTGCGCCAGAGGCGCGGCCTGCAGTGACCCGTCACACCGGTCCGCCGGCTTGGCTGGTGCCTATTCTGGGAGTTGCCGCCGTGGTCGGCATCATCGCCAGCATCGTGCTTGTGGTCATGCTGAATTCGAGGTCGGCAACCTTGTCGACGACGGAACAGCAGCGCGATGAGCAGATCCGTCTGCACACGACGGCGCAGAGCGAGGTCGAGGCGCTCAAGCTCAAGCTCGTCGAGCGCGAGGCGTCCAACACGCTGATCACGGCCGACCGTGACGAGCAGAAGGTCGCGCTTGAGGCGCTGCGGCGCGAACAGGACACACTAAAATCTGAGCTTGAGCGAGTGAAGGCCGAGGCGGCGGCCCTGGCCAAGCCGCCAGCGAAGGTCTCAGCCCCCGCGGTTGAGCCAGGGAAGAAGTAGCAGCGTCCGCTTGGCAGTGCCGGACGCGTTCAACTGCGTGCCAAGCACCCCGGGCGACTGCTCCCACAGGGCATGTTCGCCCAGTTCGACGGTATTGACCGCGGTACAGCGATAGGCCCTGGCGACATCGCGGACCTGCAGGCGCAAGGGAGCTAGTAGCGGCTCATCGGTAGCTGGACAGGTCGGCTCGACCAGCACGACATGGGTCGCGCCACGAGTGGCCAGATCGCCGACCAGCCACGCGAGCGCTTGGCGGTATTCGCGGTGTTTCCACGCCGCGAAGCGGTCGTCTCCGGACAGCATCACCAGGACGCCGCCGGTCGGACGAACCGACTGGGAAGCTGCGATTTGCCGGGTCAGCGCCGGCAGACCTGACAGCGGAGCGGGTTCGTCGATGATGCTACTGCACGACTCGACGCGGTCGCCTGCAAAGACCCGGAGAATGCCCCAGCGGCGGTCGGCGGCGGCCTCGCGACGCGGCACCGCCAGCACCACGGCGTCCTCGCCGATGCGCAGTCGACCGTCGCTGTCGGTGGTCAGTTCCGCCCCCAGTCCCGGGGCAAGGCAGCGAATCGTCAATTGCCGGTCAGCGGGACCGTGGACCAGCACCTGCGGCAAGCGCTGTGGTTCGAAGGTCAGGATCAGCTGGTCGGCCAGCCGTGAGCTGACCAGTCCTGGCGTGTTGGCGCTCTGCCAGGTACTGGGAGCAGTCAGATGAATTTCACAGGGGCGATCTGCATCGGCTGCTCGCGGCAGCCAGTCCCAGGCCGGTTCGCCGGCTGCCAGACAGCCGACCAGGCAGAGTGCGGCTGCGAGGTTCCCGATCGGACTGAGCCACTGGACCGCTCGCTTCATCGCTCTGGCTTCAGCTGCCAGCGCAGATCATCAAAACCGGCCTTCCAGGCCACGCCCGCTTCGGCGGTGCCGAACACACCCAGGCTCCATTCGCCCTGCGATTTGGCGAGGATGTTGCTTAACTGGGTACGCTTCAGGGGATCGGCCGGATCGGCGGCGAAGATGAATCCCCCGCTGAAATCGAGCGACATGATCGCGATCGTGCCATCGACCGCATATGGCAGATCGCGCCATTCACTCCACTTGCCCGTGGTCAGTAGACGCCAGCTGAGCTTGCCCGAGTTTGCCGAGGTGGCGATGGCGACGCCGTTTTTGCGCGCCCCGTCGAGCAGCTCCATGCCGACCGAGGCTCGGCCGATCGCCCCGATGTCGACTGCTAGGCGGGCGAGACGGAAGCGTGCGCCGGAGACCGTAGTGACGGCGCGGGTGATCGGGTCGTCAGGCTGGGCAGCTTGCACACCATCCATGACGAGCCTGCCGCCGTCCGCGCGGATGGCGATGCCACTACCCTGCGAAAATCCTTCCCAGCCCGAAGCCAGGACTTCGCCAGCTGGCCAATCGAAGGGTTCAGTAACGAACTGGTCATCTGCGGTGTTGTACAGTTCTGCCAAGCGGCGGGCGTAGTCGCCGGGCGCACCAGGCAGTCCACCAGAGCCCTGGTAGAGCATGCGCGCGCCTTCCGGGTCACCCCGGGCGGCGGCCAGGAACACCCGGCACGACATGGCGTAGCCATCGTTCGCCGGGAAGGTGCGGGCGAGCTGGTCGGCCTCGTCATAGCGTCCTGAGATGATGTGGCCGTACAATTGCCAGCGCAGCGACTCTGGGGTGCGGATGGCGCTGAGCGCGCGCACGCTCTCCGGGGTGCCGCCGCTGACCATCACCTGGGCGACCTTGTAGAGGAACGCGTGGCGTCCATCGAGATGCTGATCGATCAGCTCTAGGGCCTTGGCGGCCTGGCGATTCTCCAAGCGGACCGAAGCGCCGAGCACGCGGGCCGCCGGGCGCTGGTCGGCGGTCAGCCGCTCGGCCCCGGCGAATTCGCGGCGCTGAGCGATCGCCAAGGCCAACTGGGCAGAGGGGGTCTGCACCGTCTGCCACTGCTTCACCGCCTCGCCCAGGCGATTCTCCCGAAAGGCAATCAAGCCCAGCGCGTAGGCACCAGCCTGGGCAGCGGGGCCGGGCAGGGTGTCCATGGTCAGGCCCTCGAGCAGCGGCTTGGCGGCTGCCAGATCGCCGAGCGCGGCGGCGGCGGCGCCGGCATAGGAGCGAGCTTCTGGCACCGCTTGCTTGGCGGCGATCAACGCCTGGGTGGCTCGCTGGGTGTCGACGAAGTTTCCGGTCGCCAACGACGTGCGGGCGAATCCGATGGCTCCTTCGTTGCTCTTGCCCAGCTCCCAGGCCTTGCGGAAGCATTCGCGCGCTGCGCGGGCATCGCCAGCCGCCTCGAAGGATGCGCCACATATGAGATTGGCACGCAGCGCCGTGGGATTGCGGCCCAGCCACTCTTTTGCGTAGGCGGCCAATTCATCAGTGCGTCCCTGGGCTGCCAAGGCTTCGATGACCAGTTCATCTCCGTCGCCCCAATTGCGATCGGCTGCTATGCCGGCGCGGGCCGCGGCCTCTAGGGCGGGCCAAGCCTTGGCCGTTTTCCATAACGGCACGGCGATGGCTAGCACGTCGCGGTCGGCGGGGTGGGTCTTCAGCCAGATCGCAGCCTGTTCGAGGACGACGGTGCCAGCGCCCTTGTCGACGCCCCAGCGCAGCGCGTCGAGCAGTCGGCGCTGATCCTTGTTGGTGATCGCCTCTTTCAAAGCAGCAGCGGCAACCTGGGTGGCAGGTTTGCGAAAAGATAAGGTAGTGTAGCCGTCAGCCGCGATGATCATCACCTCGCCCGACTTGTGCGGCTTGAAGCGCAGTGTTCCATGATCGGAACCCTGCTCCACGACAGTGCCTTCCAGTACCCCGCCATTACTCAGCGTGACCTCGTCCCAGGGCTGTTCTTTGAGCGGTATCGGCTCGGCGGCGTACAGGGTGGCGGCTAGCAGGGCGATGGCAGCAACGGTGCGTACGATGCGCATGACTCAGCGTCCGGCAGGGGCGAAAGGGGTGAGTGGCGGCTCGGGCAGCTGAATCGGCGGTGGTGGCGGTTCGGGGATCGGCAAGACCGAACCCTTGCCGCGCTCGCGCAACGAGAATGGATTGCCTGGGGCCATACCGGCGTGCTGCTGTACCACTGGACCCAGGGCCCGGTCGGCCGTCACCAGAGCTGGACGAGCCCGTTCGGGAGGCACGGTCAGGTTGGCGGTCGGGATGGCGCGTTCGGATTTGGCGTCAAGCGCCAACGGGACGGCGATTACAGCACTGAGGACGGTGAGCGTTGCCGCGATGGCGGTATGCACGGTGAATCGCATATCAGGGCCTTGCTCCGCCAAGGCGGCGCAGTCGCGAACCGCCATCGGTCGCCGGGGTGGCTGTTCCGTTCGCTGGTGCTGGTGCCGCGGCGGCAGGAGCAGCGGCCAGTGCCCAGGCTTCATGGTTCATTACGGTCAGGGTCGCGGTCAGTCTGGCGCGCAAGGGCTTGTCAGCTCCACCGGTGACCTCCAGTGAGCGCAGTCCCAGGCCACGACCGTCAGCCTGGGCAAGTGCGGCCAGCAGTCGGGCTGTCGCCGCCCAGTCTCCCTCGATCTCGACATCGCAGGTGAACACGGCGTAGTCACCGTTCGTCGACGCGAAGGCCTGGCCAGGATTCACTCCGGTGACCTTGGCTACACCAGCGTTGATACAGGTCTGCACGGCCTGGCGGATCAAAGACAGACTGGCGAGCTGCCGGGCGCGCGCCTTGGCGTCTGCATCAAGCCCGCCTTCGAATGGCAGCCCGGAGGGGATCGGTATCTTGCTACGGGTCGAGAGCTGACGTAGGGCGCTGTAGTCGGCAGTGACCTGAGCCGCCGCTTCGCTGAGGGCATCGACCAGATACGCTGGTGGGATGGTCGGGGCCAGGGTTCCTTCGGCCGTGTGCAATTCTGAGGTCTGCTCGCTGGCGATCTTCCGCAATTCCTCCTGGGCCTTGTCGACGGCGAATCCGTCTGGCTTGTCGGGGTGGTAGAGCGTCTGGTATTTCGCATGCAATCCGTCTGCGCTGGTCACCGCTTCGGACTTGGTCCCATCGCGCACGAGCAGGACGACAAAGCCGGCGAGCAGGATAGCGGCACCGCTGCCGCCCCAGATCGCCATGCGCCGGGTGTCCGGATTCATGCGGCCTCCTGGGCGCGGGCACGACGTAGCAGGATGGCGGAAATGGGCCACCAGATGGCCAGCCAGGCCCCGGATGCGGCCAGGAACGGTCCCACTAGAAGGATGTGGACGGTGTCTCCCGGAGCATCGCGATAGCGAAAGTCAAAACACATCGGCACTCCCAACGCCAGCATGGCGACGGCCATTTTCCACGGATAGGCGTCGACCCCGCGGCGGGCGGCCAGGGTCTGGGTAATCGCACCGACCAGCACCAGCGGCAGGCCGAGGATGGCGATCTTGATGGCCACCGCAGGGCCGACGAAGTTCCACAGGAAGGTGCCAGCGAGGACAAGCAGGGCGCCCAGGCGTAATTCGGTGCGGCATCCAGGCAGGGTGAACTGCAGCAGCGGACGGTGGATCTGCGGCGCTGGCTGGCCAGGGGCGGTCATGGTGTCGGTCATGATGTCGGTCACAGCTCGTCGTGCTCCCAGGCGGATGCCCACACCGCGGCAGCGGCAAGGGCGGCGGTCTCGATACGCAGGACAGGTCCGGCGAGGCGCACACGCACGGCGCCAGCGGCGACGAGCGTGGACGTCTCGTCCGGAGTCAGGCCGCCTTCGGGCCCGACCACCAGGGTGGTCGGGGTAGGGCGTCCCGGCACCGGCGGGCCGCCAGCGGGATCACCGATGATAAGCCGTCCTCCGGCCGCTGCCAAGGCAACGATGTCGATGGCGGGCCCCAGGCGAGGCAGCCACCCACGACGGGATTGTTTGAGCGCTTCGCAGGCCACCCGCCGGGCACGGTCAAGGCTGGCCAGCTCGCGTTCCCCCCGGGCGCAGCGCAAAGGGCGGATCGCCCCGACGCCGAGTTCGGTCAGCCCACGCACCAAGTCGGTCCAGCGGTCGCCCTTGGGCGGAGCCACTGCCACGGTCAACTCGGCGCAGCGCTCGGGCGGCATCTGCTCGATCGGGCCGACCTGCAGACGCAGGTCGCGTCCGGCGGCTGTGACTTCGGCGTTGGCGACCAGGCCGGCCCCGTCACTGAGACGGACCAGTTCGCCTGGCTTCAAGCGCAGCACGCGCAAGCCATGATGGGCCTCATCGCCGTCAATGATCAGCTCGCCAGACGCCAGTGGCGACGGGGCCAGGAGGGTTCGCACGGTTATGATACGTACTGGTGAGGATGACGGTTGACTGCCAATGCGCAGAAACGCCGAATGTCCTGAACGACTCTACCCTGCAGCAGCGGCCAGGGCGGGTTCCTGCTCGACTGTCCCAGCCGGCAGCTGCACCGACTGGAGGACCTGTGCGACGATCGCGTCGCTGTCGAGTCCACGGGCCTCGGCCTCGTAGCTAGGCATCAGGCGGTGACGTAGGACAGGCGCGACCATGGCGCGCACATCATCAAGACTGACGAAAGAACGGCCGCGCAGGGTGGCGCGGGCCTTGGCGGCTAGTACGAGAGATTGGCCGGCACGCGGGCCTGCACCGAAGCGGATCAGCGGCGCCAGTTTGGGATCGCCGCCTTCGCTGGTACCACGCGTCGTGCGCACCAGTGACAGGGCGTAGCGCGATACGCCATCGGCAATTGGCGTCTCACGGACCAGCCGTTGGATGGCGAGCAGATCCTCGGCATCAAGCACTGGCGAGACTGACCCGGCGCTACTGCCAGTGGTGCGGCGGATGATCTCCAGTTCCTGCTCTTCGGTGGGGTAGCCGACCTTCACCTTCAGCAGGAAGCGGTCGAGCTGGGCCTCGGGTAGCGGGTAGGTGCCCTCCTGTTCGATCGGGTTCTGGGTCGCGAGGACGAAGAACGGTTTGGGCAGTGGGCGACGCTGGCCGCCGGTCGAGACTTGACGCTCCTGCATTGCCTCCAGCAGAGCCGCCTGAGTCTTCGGCGGGGTGCGGTTGATCTCGTCAGCGAGGATCACCGAGGCGAAGATCGGCCCGGGTAGGAAGGCAAAATCACGGGTGCCGCTGGCCTTGTCCTCGCGGATGACCTCGGTGCCGGTGATGTCCGAGGGCATCAGATCAGGGGTGAACTGGATGCGGTTGAAGCTCAGTTTGGTCGCTGCGGCCAGAGTCGAGATCAACAGCGTCTTGGCCAGACCTGGCACACCCTCAAGCAGGGCGTGTCCGCCGGCGGACAGCGCCACCATGACCTCCTCGACGACCCGCTCCTGGCCGACGATGACGGCCCCGATTTCGGTGGTGAGGCGTTGGGCGGCGGCGGCGGCATCCTGGCGCGAGGAGATGGGCATGAACACGGTGTATGGGGCCAGTCCGGGTTCGGAAGCGCAGAGGTGGGCAGCTCTTTGTGGTGTCGTCGCGGTGTCGTCCGATGACGTCTGGGGGGCGCAGATGGAGACCTTGCAATGTTCCGAGGCGCACTAGTATGCCGCACCTCTCAAAGGACTTTCATGCCTGCTTCGCAGTCCATTCTCGCCCTCGGCCGCCGTAAGACCAGTGTTGCCCGCGTGCGCCTCGCGCCCGGAACCGGCATCATCACCGTCAACGGTCGCGCATCTGCCGACTACTTCCCGGTCGAGCGCCTGCGCCGCGACCTGGCCAACCCGATGAAACTGACCGAGACGGCCGGCCGTTTCGACGTCCTGGTGACGGTCGAAGGCGGCGGACCTGCCAGCCAGGTCGGCGCCGTAGTGTTGGGCATCTCGCGCGCCCTGGTGAAGGCCGAGCCCGCCGCCCACGCCGCGCTGCGCAAGCACGGCCTGCTGACCCGCGACGACCGCATGGTTGAGCGCAAGAAGTACGGCCTGCACGGCGCCCGCCGCGGCTGCCAGTTCAGCAAGCGCTGACACAGCCGAGGCTTACGCCTCCAACACAGAAGCCCCAGCGGTTTATATCGCTGGGTTTTTTGCGTTCGGGGGTCATTCGTACAAGATCCGGTTCGGCTTGGTTTGGATTCTCATGGCCCTGACATTCGAGCATCGCATCGACACGCCCTGATCAGAAGCTGCGGTGTCAGCCTTTGCCACCGCACGGCAGGCTAGGCTACCGACAATCGCTCCCGCGATCGGTACCCCGGGGCGGACAGAGGTTCGCCGGCCGTGCTGACGGAAGTCGGCGGAGGAATGCAAACCCTAGCGGTCCCGCCGCTGGGGTTTGTGGTTTCCTGAGCGGCTCACCGGGTCACGGTTGGCCAGCTCGGGCTGTCATTCCAGGTCTTTCCGCCGCGGACGGCATTCCAGGCCGGCTCCTTGCCATCCCACGTCTGGCTGCGCAATTGGCCATCTTCACACAGCGCAAAGACCTTGCCGGTGCTGCTGGCGGCGGGCCAGGCATAGGCCGTGAAGTAAGTCTCACGTTGGTTGGCGTTAACTGCTTTGAGAGCCTGCAACTCGGCCCAGGTGGATACGGCGGATGTATCATTGCCGCCCGGCAGCCAGATCTTGAAGTGCATGCCAAAGGCATCGTCGCCCTGGGCGAGAGGCCCGACCACCAGTTTGAGCTGTCCCTCCGCGATCTTGTTGGTTGCGGTTCTACCGCTTAGTTGACTGAGGAGCCCGAATTCCCCGATGTTATCCTCGTCAAAGTCGAGGTAGCCGCCGCCTTGGAATTGCACCTGGGCAGCGAAGATGCCTGACTTCAATGTTGCCATGACTGCAGATTCGTCGGCCCGGTTGCGGATGGTTCCGGGGGCCGGTGCCGGGACCGGCTGGCCGAGGCTGTGTTCGCGTGCCGAATAGATCCGCCCGCCCAGCGCTCCTGCCAGATCAGTGATCTCGGTGGCCGGCCCAAGATCGTAGAAGAACCAGCGCCCAGCGACGATGCCATCGACGTCGCAGCGAGCGGCCGCCGCCTCTGCAGCGGTGGTATCAGCGAATCCCAAGGCCATGGCCCGGGTGTTGGCGACCCGAATCTGGCGTATTTGTACGGCGCTGAGGTCCATGGTCATGGCCCTGCCTTCGCTAGCGGGCAGGTCGACTCCGGCCTTGCGCAGGCGTTCGCTAAGCGCCTTGAAGTCGGCACTGGCCGCATCTGCCTGGCGCAGACGAATGGCGTTCATTGCCTGTTCGACCTTAGCAGTGAAGTCGGCGTCGGGGGCGGTCTCGGCGGCGCCGAGACTAAAGATGGCCAGCAGGCAGAGGGAGATGGAGCGCATGGCGAGATGGAAGCCAGTTGCCGAAGACCGCAAGGCAAAACCGCACCTCTAACGGATGAATTGGTGGTTGAGAATTCGCTCCGTTCATCGTCATCGTCATCGTCATCGTCATCTTGGAGACGTAACCGGTACTCCGGCGCCTGGACACCAGATTGCAGATAACGAAGCACCCCGCGGGAAACCCGCGGGGTGCTGTTCATCGCATCACAGTCGGCTGATCAGCCGGCGGCTTGGGTGCGGCCGCTCTTGAATTCCTTCCAGAATTCAGCGGGCATATCGAGGGCGAACTTGAGGGCGCCGTTCGAACCGGCGTACTGCGGTTCTTCGACGGTGGTGACGTGGCCGCCACCGTACTCTTCGAGCGCCTTCTCGATGGCGACGCCCAGTCCCTTGATCACCGAACCACCGCCACCCAGGAGGATGTTGTTACGCATCTGGGCCTGGAATTCCGGGTCGTAGGTCGAGATCAGGTCCTGCAGCGCGGCGACCGTGGGCGGTACCAGGGTGTAGCAGGCCTTGTAGATCAGTTCCGTGACGTCGAACTTCTGCGGCTTACCAGCAACCGGCATCTCAACGACGGCGCGATCCATGTTGGTCGAGACGCTCGAGAACTTCTCCTTGAAGGAGCGGATCATGTTGATCGAGAACTGCGCCTCGGGGTACTTTTCCTTAACTAAACGGGCCAGTTCCTGGTCCATCGCGTCACCGGCGATCTCGTGAGTGCGCTGGTCTTCCGGCTTCGGCATGGTGCCATGCAGACGGCACAGGTCGGTGGTGCCGGCGCCGATGTCGATGACCAGGGTGTTGTCGATGTGGTCGAGGCCGTAGGCCACGGCGTACGGTTCCGAGCAGATGATCACCGAGTCGATGCAATCCTTGGCGGCTTCCAGGATGGTCGCCTTGCCTTCGACGCTGGCTTCGGCGGGAGCGCCGATCATGCCGTAGACGGTCGCGCCCTTGGCCACTTTGGCCATGCTGACGACGTGCTCGAGCAGGTCCTTGATCGCCTTCTTGCGCTTCGGGTCATCAGCGGCGCCCTTGTGCTTGACCGACGAGCCGGCCATCGGGCGGTACAGGTCAAGGGCGAGGCGGCCTTCGAGGGCTTCCTTGCCGTAGATGATGTCACGGCCGCCGAACTTCTTCTTGGCGACGTGGTCCTTGGGGTAGCCGACGTAGGACCAGACGGTCTCACGGACGCCTGTTGAGGTCGTGATCGAGGTGCGGCTGGTGCCGAGGTCGATGCCAAGATAGACGGTATCGGACATGCTGGGTTCCTTTGAGGTTCTGTGGTGTAGGCGCGGGGGCCGGTATGGGTGATTGCCGGGCGGGAAATCCGCTCAGCGGTGAGTGATGCGGCTCAGGTCCCTGGCGCCTTCGCTACCGCAGGGTCCCAGGGCTCGTTGTCGGGATCGACCAGGATTTCCTCGGTTTCGGCCGGGAGGTCAATGGGCGCGCCCTTGATTTGCAGGGGGGGCGGTTCGATCTTCTTGAAATCGCGCAGGATCTTGACGCCACGGTCATCTTGCTCGGCATGCTTGACCGGGGTGGCGGCTGCCTCCCAGGGCTGGTCGTCTGGGTTGACGGGCGGTTCTCCCGATGCCTCGGAGGTGGTTTCGGGGACCGAGTCTTTCACAGGCTCAGCTTCGACGTGTGCGACGAGCTCTGGTGTCGGCTTCTCCACCGCCGCTGTTGCCGGGACGGCTGGCTCGTCAAGGCCGAGAGCCTCGCGCTTGGCTGCCTCGGCTTCGGCCTTTTGGGTCTTGGCCTCTTCTGCGACTTCGCGGGCAACCTCCTCGGGGTCGCGTACCTTGATGCCCAGGGCCTTGCGCAGTTCGCGGTTCTGCTCGACCAGTTCTTTCATTAGCGCCATCTTGCGCTCGCGGTTCGGATCGTCGCCGTCGAGACCGATCTTGTACTTGTTCTTCACGTCCGCGGCGCTGATGCCGTACTTCTCCATCGCCTCGGCGATCTGACGGGCCTCGTCGCGTTCCTTCTCGGTCGAATCCAGGCTGTTGGCCAGCCGCGCGACCTTCTTTTCCAGCAGGGCGATCTTGTCGTTGTGCGCCGAGAGTTCTTTCTCGCGCATCTTCTCGCGCTCGGTGTCGAGAATGTGCGCGATCATCTCGCGCAGCTTCAGTTCAAGCTCGGGACCGGCTTCGCCGCGCTGGACGGCGCGTTCGATGACCTTGGCCATGCGCACGTCGATCTCGGCGAGGCCAGCCTCGGAGACGGTGAACTGGTCGGCGGCGATCGAACGTTTGCGCTCCTGATCGAGCAGCTCTTTGGCCGCGGCCAGGTCCTTCTGCAGCAGCAGGGCCTTCTCCTGGGCGTCCTTCTTGTCCAGCTCAAAGGCCTTGAGGCGCTCTTTGAAGCTGTCCTCGGCCTCCTCCATCAGGCGCTTGCGCTCAGACTCACCCAGGGCGCGGGTGAGGTGCGACGCCGCTTCTTCCACTGCCTCCTGAATGAGCAGCTTGATCGTCGCCATGTTGAGCACGCGCACTTTGTCGTGACGTGCGGCGAGTTCAGAAGCGCGGACGGTCTTGGCCTTGGAGCGGATGGCCGCTCCGACGTCCATCCGGCCATCCTTGTTGATGGTGCGGGCGCGGCCACTGGAACCACTGGGCTGGACGTCCTCGGAGCCGACCGGGACGGCGCCTTCGATGGGCGAGAGGGGTTGGCCTCCCGAAGGGGTCGATTCAGCTGTCTGTCCGTTGCTGGAAACGGGCTTGGCGTCTTCGATGTGGCGCAGCTTCTCGAATTTGTCGGTGGCGGCGATCACGACCGGGGAGAGTCGCGACTCCTCGCCAGGCTGTGAGGCGGTCGGCTCGTGTTCATCCGCTTCAGCGGCCTGCTCGGTGGCACGCGCGCCCGGCTTGATCACCCGACGAGTCGCCTTGTGCTCCCCGGATGGCGAGGTCGGCGGCGCTGCCGGCGGTTGGACCTCGCTGTCGCTGGCGCCGAACGGCAGGAATGTCTCGCTCTTGGGCTTGATCACCCGGCGGGTGCCGTGGCCCTGGCCGGCGGTGGTGCGGGCGTAGGCTGCCAGCAATCCCTTCAGTTTCTGCTCTTCACCCGGATCGAGGTGCATCCAGCGGATGCGCAGGCCCTTGTCTTCGGGTCCGACGACATGAGCGAAGAACTTGCGTGGCGGCTGGCCCTTGAGCTGCAAGGTCAGGTCCAGATACGCGTTGGCCTCGTATTCGACACGGGTCTCGAGGACTGCCTGGGTGGGGCTGATCTCAATCAGCGGGGCGATAACGGGACTTCCGGTCGGATCAGCGATGCTGACCTGGGAAACGCCGTCGGCGGTAGTTAGTGCGAGAGGGTCAGACACGGGGTTTTGTGGTACTCTCTAGGACTGAATCTGTAGGTTGGGGGGTTTGTGGGTCAAGAGGAGCACCGCGGAACCCATCCGGGGCGTCATGGTAGGTGTCCAAGCTCAAAGGGGCAGCCGCAGGTTGCCGTTGAGGCCGGGCATGCGACAAGGCAGACATCATGCCACAGGTCCAGGTCGTCCGTCTTCAGCATTTCACCGGTCTTCCCCTCCCCGCCTACGCCACTAGTGGTTCGGCGGGGATCGATCTGTTGGCAGCCATCGCCGAGCCGGTTGAGCTGCCGGTCGGCCACCGCGTCGTGATCCCGACTGGACTCAAGCTTGCCATTCCGGCCGGCTTCGAGGCGCAGATCCGGCCGCGTTCTGGACTGGCGTCCAACCACGGTGTGACGGTGGTGAATGCGCCTGGGACGATCGACAGCGATTATCGTGGTGAACTGAAGGTCGCGCTGATCAATCTTGGGCAGGATCCGATGATCATCACGCGTGGCATGCGCATCGCCCAGCTGGTGCTCGCCAAGGTCGAACGGCTGGAATGGCAGGCGGTCGAGGCGCTCGATGGCACCGCCCGCGGTGAAGGTGGGTTTGGGAGCACCGGGAAGGTGTGATCTACGCCGACTGCGGCAACACGGCGGTCAAGCTCCGGCACGGCGAGGAGCGGGTTCGCCTGCAGGCCAATGAGGTCGCCGACTGGCTATCGCGCCATCCGGCCGACGTCCTGGTGCTGCTGGCCGGTGCGTCGGCGACCGCGCAGGTCGTCCGTGACGCTTGGTCCGGGACCATCCGGCAGGTTGGCGTGGATCTGCGTCTGCCCGATCGCGGACAATATCCCAGCATGGGACTCGACCGCATCGTTGCCGGGCTTGCTGCCGGACCTGGCACCATCGTGGTCGATGCCGGTACCGCGACGACTCTGACCGCGTGGGATACCGCCGGGCGTTTCGTCGGTGGTCTGATCCTGCCGGGTCCACACGCGATGATCGCTGGACTGTGCGCTTGCGTGCCGGCCCTGCCATCGGTCGACCCGCTGCCCCACGATGCCGCTGCAGCCCAGCGCGATACGCGTGGAGCGATCGCTGCCGGAGCGGGTATAGGCCATGCCGGCATGATCGCCTGGTGCGTTGCCCAGTTGCAGCGCGAGACGGGACTGGGCAAGGTGATCACGACTGGAGCAGGCGCCGCAGATCTGTCGCTGCCATCGGCGGTGCAGCGACCCTGGCTGGTCCTGGATGGATTGGAACGGCTTAGTGCAGAACGATGACGCCGGCCGAGCCGTCCTCGGACATCGACCACACTACCGTAGGCCTTTCACCCGCTGCGATGGCGAGCGATCCGGCGGCCAGTGCTGTTGCGGCGCCCACATCTCCCCAGCTGTCGCTGCAGATCACGAGGTCGTGACGCTGCAAACGCTGGGATAGGGCGCCCCAGGCACGATAGCGCCACGGCTCGCCAGTGAGGTCGACCCAGTCGCGCGCTGACGGGATTCCATCGGCAGCATCAAACCACCGCGTCGCATCACTGCTTGCACAGCGTTCGGTTGCCGGTGTGCGGTAGCGGGCCTCGATTTGGGCCAACGACGCAGGATCGGCCGGTCCCAGCAGCCAACAGGCTGCCGCTTCGCCGGGAGCCACCCCGTCAGGTGTCTCTGGACCACGCAGGCGATCCTGGGCAGCCAACCACGCGAGTGAGGCAGAATCGAGCAGGCTGTCCACCGCCATGAGCAGGACTCGACGGCAGCTCCGCTGGGTGATCAGTTCATCAGCCCGCACCAGCGCGGCAGCAGGGGCTGCATGGCCGAGTGGGAAGCGTTCGTCGGCGGGCAGCTCCGGTGGGCCCTCCGGTCCCCACCGGAGGGGATCGGCAAGGGCAGTGCACAGCAGCACGGCGTCATAGCTTGCCGGTCCCAACTCGGCCTTCGCCAGTTCCAGCAGACGCCGGCAGCGTTCACCATGGTCGGTATTCCCGTCCAGCACCGCGTGTCCGACGGCAAGATCCGCATCCTCGCCTGCCCCCAGCACCGGTGCGTGGGTGATGCGGTCGGGCCGCGACAATCCCGCCGCACGTGCTGTGGCGGCGATCTCCGCCGGGCCGAGCGGGCTGGCCAGGCCGTGACTGATCAGCGCGATCATCGCACCAGCCCAAGTGCCTTGTTGGGCAGGCAGATGATCGTGCGGATGGTGTCCGACAGGGTATTAAGCGCTGCCTTCGCCACGGCGCCCGGGGCTGGTCCAGGTTCGGCACAGGCCTCGGGACGGAAACTGGCTGCCAGCGCCACGACGATCGGTTTCAGCAGGAAGGTAATGATCAGGTCGTAGAGGTTCTTGCCTTCCCACGCGCCGGCGATGGCGGGCGGAATGCCGAGC
>JBBQCI010000014.1:0-58239 GCA_038318565.1 Planctomycetota bacterium | reverse complement strand
CGGGCTCTGCCCTGGACCCGGCAGCCCGGCTCACTGACGTTCGCCGATTGGGACCACGCACTCGCTCGTGGCTCGCTGGTCACGCGCCGCCCCGGACCAACATGCGAGCACGGCTCAGTCGCGGCGCGTTCCGGCGCTCGCTAACGGGAGATGTGCATTGTGCATTGTGCTGTCGCGCTCCTGGGGGGGTGTGGACCCCCCCCCGCCACCCCCCCCCCGCGCAGGCCCGGGCCCCGCCCCCCCGCACCCACAACGTCGCCCCAATGGGACACCCCCACACACGGGGGGCGCGCGGCCGCGCGGGCGGGCGGGGGGGGGGGGGGGGGGGGCGCCCCCCCCCCCCCCCCGGAGCGCGACAGCGCGATGCCAAAAGCAGAGCCCGGTCGGGGTGGCCTGGAGGGGTCGAGACCCCTCCAGGAGCGCGACAGCGCGATGCTGAAAGCCGCCAGCGCGATGCTGAAAGCCGCCAGCGCGATGCAGAAAACTCAGCGCGGGGCAAACTGCGGCAGCACGTACTTCAGCAACTGATCCTCTTTCATGCCGAGAATCTGGTATTCCCGAGCCTGGGCCTGCTCTCGCTCGGAGCGGTTGCCGGCGACCAGGAAGTCGACGCCAGGTCCGAGCTTCTGAGCGATCAGACCACCACTGCGCTTGATGAAGGCTTCGAGGTCGGTCTTGTTGTAGTTCTCGAACTCGCCGGCCACGACGAAAGTCTTCGGGCGCTTGGGATTGAAGGTCGGGTTGCCGATCCGGTCATCCTTGGCCAACGGGTGCAGGCGACGATCGACCTGCTTGAGGATGCGGCAGACCGATATGCCATCCTTCACTTCGATGACTTCGAGCATGCCCTTCTCGACGTACGCGCCCTTCTGCCAGTTGAACACTTCGAACAGCAGGCCGGGGAAGGCGCGCTCGGACGAGCCGATGTCGATGATGACCCGGCTGCTGCGGTCCTCAACGGTCAGGACGGTGCCGACCGATTCGATTTCGGTCAGCCACTTCAGATCTAGTTCGAGCAGCTTGCGGATGCGGTCTTCTAGCTGAGTGATTTTGGTCAGGCGGCGGCTGCGCTCGGTCGCCTGCTCCTTGCCGAACTTGTCGCTCTCGGCCTTGAGGGCGTCGAGCTTCTCTGTCAAAGCGGCGCGATCCTTCTGGAACAAGGCGTCTTGCTCGGAAATGCGCTGATTCACCAACTGAAGCTCGGCGTTGCGGCTGGCGATCGCTTTGTCGAGCGACGGGAACGACTGGCGGACATCGCTCTGGTACTCGGTCTTCAAGGCCTCAAGACGGCGGCCGCTCTCTTCGAGCGAGAAGCGCGCCATGGCCAGACGGTGCTCTTTCAGCTTCGTGCTCGGGACGCCGGCGACATCGGCAGTCTCCTTGCCTGGAGTCGAGATCCCACCTAGGAGCGTCTGGTTCTTGTAGTAGACGAGATGACGGCCGAGATCGACGTCCGCACGCTCCTGCTCGCGGACGCGAATCTGCAGGTCGCGTTCCAGCTGATCGATTTCGCGACGGTTGGCGGTGCGTTGGTCGAGCAACTTGCTGACCGTGTCAGGACTGGGGCGTTCAGGGTCGCCATCCCGCAGGCGCTGCAATTCGCCGCCTTTGCTGATTACGCCGGCGCCAAACGCTGCGGTCAGTGCAAAACACATGACGGCAGCACCGAGGAGTCCGGGATTCATGCTCTGGGCCACGGTATCACTCCTGCGGGCGGATGTAGTCGAGGAGCTGGTCCTCAGACAGGATGGACACACCGAGCTTGACCGCAGATTCGGTCCACTGCTCGGCGGCGGAACCGGCGACAAGATAGTCTGTGCCGGACTTCAGATCGGCATCCACACGTCCACCCGAGGCTTCGATGAAGCGGGTGAGTTCGCCGCGGCTGAAACGACGGAAGTCGCCGCGGATCGAGAAGGTGCGCACGCGGTCGGCGTCCCACACCGGGTTGTGGATCAAGTCGCCATCGATGAATGGGTCATTGCCGTTCTTCTCATCGAGGACACGGCAGGTCGCCAATCGTTCATCCATGCGTACGACCTCAACCAGGCCTTTGACCACATTCTTGCCGGCGCGCTGGCAGAACACAGTGAAGCGGGTGCCCTTGCGCAAGTTGTGCTTGCTGCCGCGGTCGATGACCACGAATCCTGCGGTGGCGCTCTCGGCGGCCACGACTGCGCCATCCGGACGCATCTCGCGGCTTTCGGAATCCAGCTGATTGGTTAGGAAGCGGACGCGGCTGTCGAGCTCGCCCACCCGGGTGTCCAAACGGGCGATCTCGGAGCGGCCTTTCTTCTTGTCCGTCTCCAACTGCTGGGCGATGGCCGAGACATCGTCGCGCAGCTTGCGCCGGTTGTCGTCGAAATCGTGTTCCTGGGCGTAGGCGCGCTCTTCCTCGCGGCCGACTTCGGCGCGGCGCTCGGGGGCCTCTCGCATCAGATCGCCGTAGGTCTTGACCTCTTTGCGGTTGGCATCGCCGAGTTCGCCGAGGCGGACCTTGTTGTCCTGCACCAAACGGTCGAGGTCGGCCGACCACGTCTTCTCGTTTTCTTCCAGGGCCAGGGCCTGTTCGCGACGCACCCGGATGCCCTCATCCAGCTTGGGGATCTCGTCCTTGAGATAGGCCTGCCGCACGCGCATCTGCTCCAGCTCGGACTTCAGGTTGTTCTGCTGATTCTGGTAGGCCGCCGCCTGGGCGTGACGGTCAAGAAACAGACCGAAGGTGGTCGCAGCAGCGACGGCGAGGATCACCGTCAGTGCAATCAACCAAGTCGGAGCGCCGGAACTGCTCATGAAGGGCCTTGGGCGGGGGTTGGACATATCAAGCTAGGCCGGCAGGCCCCCCCGCCAACCCGGCTAGGTCAAGGGGGTGGAGGCGTGTATCATTGCCTTGGACCCTGGTTCTGAAGCCCGAGTTCTGCCTCGCGGCTCAGGTCATCCGCTTGAGCGCGTACAGTAGCTCCTGGGCCTGCTTGGGGGTAAGTTCGTCCGGGTCGATGGTGCGCAGCTTGGCCATCGCCGGGTGCTCGACAGCCTGCCACAGGGTCAACTGGATCGCACCAGACTGGCGGGCAGCAGGACGCTCGGCCTCGGCCAGTTCGGTGTTGAGCCGGGCGAGCGATTCCAGCACCTCGCGGGCCCGGGCCACCACGGTGACCGGGACGCCAGCTAGGCGGGCGACGTGGATACCATAGCTCTTGGCCGCAGCTCCGGGGATGATGCGGTGCAGGAAGACGACGTCGTCGTCTTGCTCGGCCACCGCCACGGTCAGGTTGCAGATCCCGGTCCGGTCTTCGGCGAGATCGGTCATCTCGTGGTAATGGGTGGCGAACAGGGCGCGGCAGCGGGTGCGATCGTGGAGGTGCTCGGTGATCGCCCAGGCCAGCGATAGGCCGTCGAAGGTGCTGGTGCCGCGGCCGACCTCGTCGAGGACGACCAGGCTGCGCGGGCTGGCATGATTGAGGATCGCCGCTGTCTCAGCCATCTCGACCATGAAGGTCGAGAGATTGCGCGACAGCTCGTCGCCAGCACCCACCCGGGTGAAGACCCGGTCGCATACCCCGATATGCGCTGAGGTGGCCGGCACGAATGAACCGGCCTGGGCGAGGATGACGCACAGGGCGATCTGGCGGATGTAGGTCGACTTGCCGGCCATGTTGGGTCCGGTGATGACCGCGAGGCGGTACGACCTGTCGTCCGATCCTGCAGTCGTTTGGGCACCGGACGCATCGAGTAGGCAATCGTTGGCTACGAACTGCCCGTGACCAACCACGCGTTCGACCACCGGATGGCGGGACTCGCGCAATTCGAGGACGGTGCTGCCGTCCACCACCGGCCGGCACCACACCGCGGTGCGGGCCAGTTCGGCAAGTCCAGCAACCACATCAATGATGGCGAGGGCGCCGGCGCACGCGGACAGCTCGGCGATGGCTGACTCGGCGCGCGCACGCAAGGCGTGGAATAGTTCCAGTTCACGAGTGCGTGAACGATCCTCGGCGTGCAGAACCTTGTCCTCGTGCTCCTTCAACTCAGGCGTGATGTAGCGCTCGGCGTTGACCAGGGTCTGCTTGCGCACGAAGTGGGACGGCACGCGCTCGGCCATGCTCTTCGGCAGCTCGATGAAATAGCCGAAGACGTTATTGAACCCGACCTTGAGCTTGGCTAGGCCGCAGGCGGTGGCTTCGCGAGCCTGATAGGCGGCCAGCCAGTCGCTGGCATCACGGTTGAGCACACGCAACTCGTCGAGCGCGGCGTCGACCCCGTCGCGCACCAATCCGCCCTCGCCGATCGCCAGGGGCGGATCGTCGACCAGGATGCGAGCGATGTCTCCGGCCAGCCCAGGCGCCGGATCCAGAGACGCCGCTGCCGCATGGAGCATGGCGTCCGGACGTCCTCCGGCGATCGCCATGGCAACCCGGGCCGCGGCGGTCAGCGAGGTCGACAACTGGACCAGATCGCGGGCATTGGCGCGGCCGGTGGCCAGTCGAGCAAGTAGCCGCTCGCCATCGTACACGCTGCCCAAGGCTTCGCGGATGGCGGCGCGACGTCCGTCATCGGCAACCAGCCAGCCAACCGCATCATGGCGTATGACAATGGCAGCCGGATCGGCCAGCGGCCGCGACAGCCACTCGGCCAGCAACCGGGCGCCGGGCGCGGTGCGCGTCCGATCGATCGCCTCCAGCAGAGTGCCACGCCGCGATCCATCGCGGGCGTTCTTGAGCAGTTCCAGATTGCGCCGGCAATTAGCGTCGAGTTCAAGGTGGCCGCCGCGGCCGAGCCGGGACAGCGAACGAACATGGCTGAGACCAGACGCCCCGCCTTCGTACCCGGCCCGCAGGGCTCCGAACGCATAGCGCAGGGCCGCACCGGCCGCCGACACCAGATGGTCATCGCCAGGACCGATGCCGAAGCCGTCGAGCGAGGCGACGCGCAGCGTCTCGCTAAGATGTCGCCGCGCATCAGCGCTCTGCCACGCATAGGCGGCGAGGGTCGCAAGCGGCGGCACGACCGGCAGCAGGCGGGCAAGGCGCGCGGCGGTGTTTTCGCGTTCACGCACCGCGGTCGGCAGCAGCAATTCTGCCGGGGCGAGGCGGGCGAGAGCGAGGGCCAGTTCACCCTCATCCCGCGCCTCCTCGACGGTGAAGCGCCCGGTCGAGACGTCGAGCGCGGCGATGCCGACCAAACCGTCGAGTCCGGTGATCGCGACTAGGTAGTTGGCGGTCGCGGCATCCAGACCGCTTTCGTCGATCAGGGTTCCGGGCGTGATTACCCGGGTCAGACCGCGTTTGACCAGACCCTTGGCCAGGGCCGGATCTTCCAGCTGGTCGACCACCGCCACCTGCAAGCCGGCGGCGAGCAGCTTGGGCAGGTGAGTCTGCAGGGCGTGATGCGGCACCCCCGCCATCAGGATCGGATCGGGGCTATCCTTGTTGCGGCTGGTCAGGGTGACACCGCAGACGCGCGACAACGTTTCGGCGCAGTCGAGGAACGCCTCGTAGAAATCGCCCATGCGCATCAGCACCACCGCGTCGGGATGCTCGCTTTTGGCTTCGAGATACTGCCGCATCATCGGCGTATCGTGCGGCGATGTGGCTTTGGCCATGGTGGTCCCGGGAGCGCCGGCTGGGCCAGCGCCCTGAGCGCTACTCGCGCAGCGGTGCGACTTCGGTGGCGACGATCAGCTTGGTCGGCTTGGCCAGACCACTCTGCTCGGGCGGCACGGTCAGCAGCTCGCCCTTGGCACCGACGAAGCGGCTGAGGATCTCGGACAGCTTGAGATCGATCCCGTCCTTCACCTTGATAAACGCCACGACATCGCCGTTGTTGTCCATCAGCAGGTCGCGGGTGCCGACCTTGGCCATGAAGGTGTCGTCCTGCACCAGCAGGCCTTCCGCCTGCCACTGGCTGGGCTTGGGCATGACTGCGGTCAACGCACGCAGCTGGTCGTCGGAGAGGGGCTTGGCCGGATCAGCCTGGGCCGGGGTGGGCGCTGTGCCGGTGGCCGGGGCAGCGATGGTCGGCGGCACGGTTGCAATGACGGGCGCTTCGATCGGCTTGGGTGCCGGCTGGCCGACACTGGGGGCCAGCTCGGTCGCCGGCTTGATCAGGGCGACGATCGATTCGCGGACGCGCTTGGCGGCGATGCGCACCGAGGCGCTGGCATGGTCGGCAATGACGACGTCCAGCTGCTTGGCCAGACTAGCCCAGTCGAGGCCGATGGCCGCCTTAGGGCTAGCCTTGACCGTCTCGACATACTTGGCGTAAATCGCCAGGGCCTGCTGCCAGGTCTGGTCGGCAGTGCTGGCGCGGGTGGCCCGCTCAGTGATCGTCTTTTCGGTGTCGGCCGGCAGGGCGAGCAGCGACTTGTGCACGTAAGCAACGGCATCGGGAATATTGACGGCGCGCCAGTCGCCAACCACCAAGCCCTTGTCTTCGACGATCTCGCCCTGGTTGAGTTCGGCCACCACATCGGCCGAGAGGGTCGCGTCGTTGCGCGCACGGGTCTTGTCGGCGATCACTTGATAACGCACGCCGCCATCGAGGGCCTTCAGGTTCTTGCTGTGCACCCAGACCTTCCCCTCCTTGGGGAAGCGGATGACGTACCAGTCGGCCGAGCTCTTGCTTGGGCCGAAGACCTCGATCTGCGTCCCAGACTTCAGGGTGACCACGACCTTGGCGCTGGTCGAGGGTCCGAAACGCACGTTGGCGTTCTTCTCCAGACCCACGGCGATCGGGGCGATCACGTCGTCGGCCGCCTGGGCCACAGGGGCGCCGGCTAACAGCAGGGCGAGGGCGGGCACAAGGAGGAGGCGCATGCGGAAGCTCCTGAGAAGCCTGCAAGTTAGAGGGAGGTAGATCGGAAGCAACGCAGGAGGAAGCAGAGCGGCGTGCGGACGGCCCGGCAGGCTATTCCCGCCCCCCATACAATGCCTTGACCACATCCTCGATGCCGGGCTCGTCGATGCGGATGTCTTCGACCGGCAGGGCGGCAAGACAGCGGGCGAGGACCTGCGGGATGTCCGCGCCCTCGGCCAGGTCGGCCTGCACATGCTGCGGGTCGCTACGATGCCAGGCGGTGATACCGGGCATCTCTGGCAACTGAGCGACCGTCGCCTTCAGGGTTACGGCAACCCGCTTGCCGCCGCCGAAGCGCGTCCGCAGGCCCTCAAGATCGCCATCGTGCACGACCTTGCCATGGTCAATCACGACCACCCGGCTGCACAGCGCCTCGATGTCCTGCAAGTCATGGGTAGTCAGGATGATGGTGGTTCGGCGCTCGCGGTTGAGCGCGCGCAGGAAGTCACGCAGCTTGGCCTTGGTGACGACGTCCAGTCCGACGGTCGGTTCGTCGAGGAACAACACCGGCGGATCATGCAGCAGAGCGGCAGCGAGATCGGCGCGCATACGCTGGCCGAGCGACAACTTGCGCACCGGCGTACGCAGGAAGTCGGCCAGTCCCAGCACTTCGTCGAAACGCTTGAGGCGCGCTGCTGCGACATCCTTGGGCACGCCGTATAGCTCGCGCAACAGATCGAAGCTTTCTCCGACCGCTAGGTCCCACCACAACTGGGAGCGTTGGCCGAACACCGCGCCGACCGTGCGTACATAGCGGGCACGATCGTGGTACGGATCGAAGCCGTTCACCTGCACGCTGCCACGAGTCGGGCGCATGATACCGGTAAGCATTTTTATCGTGGTGCTCTTGCCGGCGCCGTTGGGTCCGATGTAACCGACCACTTCGCCAACCGGAACGACCAGATCGATGCCCGCGACCGCGGTCAGTTCTTTGTGTTGGCGATCGAACACATCGCGCACCCCGCCCCAGAAACCGGGCCGGCGATCGAACGTGCGGAACACCTTGGTTAGACCGGTGGCCCTAATAGCTGGCTGGGAGGCGGCTGGCATCGCACGACTCCTACCGCAAACCTAAGCTCTCGCCACCTCGGCCAATCGCGACAGCCATTCCGGCACCTGATACCAGCGCAATCCAAGCTTGAGGTGATGTTCGCACCACAACGACAGGGCACGCTGGGCGTTGCCGGCCAGATCACTGGCGGACGGCGCTTCCTCGCCGGGATGCGTCTTGCCCAGCAACGGCAGGCAGAGCAGCGCCGTGCGGGCCAGGGCGTCGGCCCGCGCAGCCAGGGTCGGCAGGTCGGCTTCGCCCAGGCGGGCGGCGTCCTCGGCGATGGCTGGCTGGACCGCGGCCCACGCCGTGCGTAACTGGTCGGCGCGCGCGGCCGGCAGTTCGTTGCAGCAGGCCTCGACCAGCTGGGCTGCCGGGCAGCTGATAGCGAGCGCCGCGTCGAGCCGGGCCCCGAGCCAACCGGCGATCGCCGCGCGTTCGTGCAGGCGCATGCGCGACGCCATCACCTGGCTGATCAGCCGTTCGGCCAGTTCATCGTCTTTGCCGCCGGATTCGCGCCAACGACGCAGCGCTTCTTCGGCAACCTGCAGATCGCCTTGGCGTAGCCGGCAAATGAGCAGCCGGCGCCAGCCATCCGGATCAGCGGAGCGCAAACCAACGTAATGTACGAAGGCGGACAGCGCGGCAGGCAGGTCGTCGAGCGCCTCGCAGCTCTGTCCGAGATCAAACCAGGCGATCGGCGGTGCGTCGGTGGTATCGGCACGCATCAGCAGGACCCGGGCGGCGCGTGTCAGTCCCAAGCGCAGGGCCAGACGGCCGAGCTGGATCGCCGCCCACGGATGCACCGACTCGGTGATGTCGGCCCAGCCGGCCTCCTCGCGCTCGCTCAGGCGCGGCCACGCGGCGTGCGCGAGTTCTAGCGTGCCGCGCGGATCGCGGCTGCGCCGGTCGAGACGTTCGGCGACACGTGCCGCGACCAGCAGCTGGTTATGGCCGAAGCGTTCCGACAGCTTGGCCAGACCCTGTTCGCCGCCCCAACTGGTGGGGCCGGCCAGAACCAGGCCTTCAAGGAACCAGGAGTCGATATCCTCGCCGGGATGGGCGAGATCCAGTTCCCGCGGACCTTCCGCAGCGAGCAGCCAGGCGCGGGTCTCATCGGTGGCGCGGTCGTATTCCAGATAGCAGTCCGCGCGGGGGCCGGGCAGCCAAGCCCATAGGGCCAGCACGCGGGTGCGCAGCACCGGGTCAAGCGCACGGGCCTGCTCGGGCTGCAGAAACAGGCGGGCTTTAGCGAAGGCTGCGTGATCTGACAGGGATGGCGGGAAGGCGCCGAACACGATCGCCATGCCGCCGACCTTAACGATCCGGCCGGTCTGCGGCAGGAATTCGACGTCGATGCCTGCGGCTACGAGAGGCGGTGGTTTCCCCTTGCCGGTGCGCTGTAATGCGCGCGCCCGGTGCCAGTCGTGAGAAAGGTCCAAGAGGGGACCCATAGGTATGCCATCCTATGCAGCCATCGTGCCTCGCGAAGGGGATTCGCCCGGGGGCGAACGGAATGGCGAGGCCGCCGAAAGACTGCGGGACCCCTTCCCTTTACCGACAAATCCTTCGCCTTTTTCCTCACCTCCGCCGACTAACCTGTCCGATTCATGTCCGAACTCTACCGCCCCGCCCTGCTGCGCTGCCTGCGAGCCGGCTACACCCGCCAGGACCTTGTCGCCGACGTCTTGGCCGGCCTGCTGGTCGGAGTGGTCGCGCTGCCTCTCTCGATCGGCTTGGCGATCGCCTCCGGAGCCCAGCCTGCCCAAGGACTCTACACCGCGATCATCGGCGGGGCGTTAGTCAGCTTGCTGGGCGGCAGCCGGGTCCAGATCGGTGGACCGGCTGGCGCATTCGTCGGCCTATGCGCCGCTGGCGTCGCCCAGTTCGGCTACGGTGGCGTGGCCTTGGCCACCATGATGGCCGGCGCCCTGATGCTGTTCCTCGGCTTGATGCGGCTGGGCAAGGCGATCACCTTCATTCCCATCCCGGTGGTCATTGGCTTCACCACCGGCATCGCGGTGATCATCGCCAGCACGCAGATCGCGCCGATGCTCGGCCTTCCCGACAAGAGCTTCGCCCACGTGCAGGACCGCATCCATTGGCTGTGGGATCATCGCGCTCAGGCCTCGTGGATACCGCTGGTGTTCTGCCTGGGGACACTGGCCACGATCCTGGCCCTGAAGCGCTGGAAACCGACGCTACCTGGCGCCCTGATCGCCGTCATCGCCGCGGCTGCTTCCTCGCTCGGACTCGGCCTGGAGAGCAATGGATCGCTAGCGACAATCGGCACCGCATTCGGTGGCATTCCACATGGCCTGCCCGCCCCGCACCTGCCGAATATCGGGCTGCCAGCGGACTGGGGACTCGGCGACCTGATGCGCCGCATCCAGGAGTTGTCGGGCCTAGCCCTGGCCATCGCCCTGCTTGGTTCTATCGAATCCCTGCTCTCCGCCGTTGTCGCCGATGGCATGTCGGGTGATCGCCATGACTCCAACAGCGAGTTGATCGGCCAGGGCGTCGCCAACATGGTGGTGCCGTTCTTTGCCGGCTTGCCCGTCACCGGGGTGATCGCGCGAACCTCGACCAACATCCGCGCCGGTGGCCGCACGCCGATCGCCGGCCTGGTCCATGCCGCCGCCATCTTGGTGATCATGCTCGCGGCCGCACCGCTGGTCATCCACATCCCGATGGCGGCCCTGGCCGGTGTTCTGCTGGCAGTATGCTGGGGCATGGCCGAACTGCGCCACTGGCCGCACATTCTGCGGGCCGGGCGCAGTGACGCCTTCCTGCTGCCGGTCGCATTTGGCCTGACCGTCCTGGTCGATCTGACTTGGGCGGTAACCATCGGCGTGCTGCTGGCGATGCTGTTCTTCGTCAAGCGCATGAGCGACAGCGTGCAGATCGATCGTCGCAGCGCCGATAGCGGCGCTGCCGAGGAACGCGCCAGCGACCTACCGCCCGGCATCGAAGTCTATGACGTGCGTGGCCCGTTCTTCTTCGGCGCCGCCACCCTCATCCGTGACATCGATGGCCGGATGAGCGCTAACCCGACTGCCCTGGTACTGCGCCTACGCAATGTCCCGTTTATCGACGCCACCGCTGCCTTCAGCCTGCGTGAACTGCACGCATCCTGCCAGAAGCGTGGCACTAGGCTGGTGCTCTCGGACTGTCATACGCGTCCGCTTGCCGATCTCGACCGGCACGGCCTGCTCAGCCTGGTGGGCGAGGATCTGGTGTTCGGCAGCTACGAAGGAGCCATCGCCTGGTGCGCGACGGCGGCAGCGGCCCGGATCAAGGGGCCTTGACGGCGGGCTTCGCTGCTGGCTTGGCTGCTGAATTATCGACGAGCTTGTCCTGCGGCAGCTGCTTCGGCAGGAATCCGCCAACATCTACCGGCGGCACATCGGCAACCGGCATCGGCGGCACCACCGACAGGCGCAGGACCAGAGCGCAGGTCAGGAAGAACAGGCCAATGATCAGCAGGGATCGTCCACGCTCGAACCAGCGCGTCGAGGCTGCATCCGCACGATCTTCACTGACAGCCTGGAAGACTTGCTGCTGGTTGACCTCAATCTTGGTCCCGCAGGCACGGCAATAGCGCGTACCGATCGGGTTCTGCTTGCCGCACGACTGGCAGGGGATCACGGCTTGGCTCCTGACGGCTTGGGCTCAGGTGCCACGGACGCCGGGATCTCCATCCCCTCGACCGCCTTCGGCCACTTGGCCGCAATCGCTGCTCGGCGTTGCGGTAGCAGCGCAGCGATGGCGCGAATGGCGTCATCTTTGCCTTCTCGGATGCCTTCCAACAGCTGCATCGCCTCGGCGTCGCCGAGAACCGGCGAACTGACGCCAACCACGGCATACAGCAGGGCCGCTTCGGGCGCCTTGGGGCGCAGTAGCAGCAATGCGCCGGCATGCATGCGGGTTTCGCTGACCCGACCGGCCTCCCAGGCGCTGCGCATCAACATGATGTGGGCGGCCCGCAGCACACTGAGATGTGGCGGCTCCTCGTTCTCAGCCGCCTTCAGCTTACCTGGGTCGCGACCGGCGCGGGCGGCCGCCATCGCGCCAATCAGACGCAGGTCGGCGGTACCAGGCAATTCGACGTCGGCGGACTTGCCAAGGGCCATGCGCGCTAGGCCGACAGTGGCCAGCACCGCCTGGCGATCGGCGTGGCGATCGGCACGCAAGGCCAGCGGAACCAGGCGGTCGATGGCGTCGTTGTCGGTGGGATCCAGCGCCAGCAGCGCCGGCGCTGCTGCCTCGGGCGCGCGCGAGGCGGCCTTGGTGGCGAGGCGGCGCGCATCAGCGACCCGACCGCGACGCAACTGGTCGGAAGCCTCACCGGTCTCCGACACCGCCAGCCAGGTTTGCACGGCGCTCCAACTGATCGACGCGGCCACCAGGGTCAGCACCAGACCCGCCACCAGCATCGAAACGCCGAGTGTGTTGCGCTGGTCAGTATTCATTCGCGCACCTTGCCCAGGATGACGTCGGGGCCGATGGCGCCCTGGCTCAGACTGTCATGCGAGTGCTGTTTGCTGATCACATACAGGTGGTTGGCTGGGATGGTCAGCGGTCCGACATCATGGATGCCACGATAACCGCCGAACGGATGCCAGTTCGAAACTTCGTTGCCATCAACCAGCAAGTCGCCACCGGTGATACGCACCTGATTGCCAGGTAATGCTGCGACGAATCCGAAGCTGACATCTTCTGGACCATCACCGATGCGATAGGCCACGACATCACCGACCAGATACGGTGCTGCTGTCAACCACACCCCAGTCATCGGAACCAGTCCGCCAATGTCCTCGAAATCCGGAGGTACCTGCACACGGTGGAGGTAAGCCGGCAGCCAGCGTGCCGTCGCAACCAGCGCGACCGCCAGGACAGAGAACCACAACAGGGTGCGTAGGGCCCAGATCACGGACCGTGGTTTCGCCAGCTATGGCCGCCAATGAAGCCTGTTGACCGGCCAGCTCATGGGGGCGTGTCACTGCCATGGGACTTCCCTGTCCCGTTGCCGGTCCATTATGTCCCGCCATGTTCCCCTGGCCGACCCTGCCGCCGCCGCCCCGCCTGATCGTCGTTTCCGGCCCCAGCGGTGCGGGCAAGAGTACCGTAATCCAACGCGCCTGTGCGATGGATCCGACCCTGGTCCGCTGCCTCAGCTGCACCACCCGCGCCCCGCGCGGAGCCGAACGCGACGGGGTCGACTATTGGTTCCTCGAACAGGCCGAGTTTGACCGCCGCGCGGTCGCCGGCGGATTCCTTGAGCACGCGGTAGTCTTCGGTAAGGCCAGCTACGGAACTCCGCGGGCCTTCATTGAAGATCGCCTCGACTCTGGCCTCAGCGTGATCAAGGACGTCGATGTACAGGGCGCGGCCCAGATCCGCACCAGCTTCCCCCAGGCAGTACATGTCTTTCTGGTGCCGCCCGACCCGGCGGAGATCGAGCGCCGTCTGCGCGGCCGCGGCACCGATGCCGACGAGGTGGTGAGTCGCCGTCTCGCCGAGGCCCAGCACGAGATCGCCTGCTGGCGCGGCTACGATTTCCTGATCGTCAACGACGAGGTCGAACGCGCCGCCGCCGACCTGCTGACCGTGCTGCGCGCCAGTGCGCTCAGGATCCCGCGGAACTGAGACCGCGGCCGATGGCCCAGCCGGCCCAGCACGCCGCCAGACAGAGCAGCATCGAACCCACAGCATAGCCGGCGGCTGCGACTAGGCGGCCTTGCTGCAGCAAGGTCAGGGTCTGCAGACTATAGGACGAGAAGGTGGTGAAGCCGCCGAGAACGCCGACAACCAACAGCAGGCGCACCGCTTCGCGTTCGTTCATCGCCGCGATCAAACCAATGCACAGGCCGCCGAGCAGATTGACCGCCAACGTACCCCACGGATACGCTGGGCCGAAACGGGCATCGAGCCAACCGGCGACCGCCCAGCGTGCAACCCCGCCAGCAGCGGATCCCAGGGCGACAAGCAAGATCGGGGGCATGGCAGCACAGTAGGTGGCAACACCGGGCTGCCAGCCTCTTGCTGCCGCCTTGACCGCGCACTGCCGAGGCGTGATCATCCGCCCGTGCGCGCCGCCTGTCTGATCGCCCTCCCCGCAGTCGCCTGCGCCGCCCAGTTGGAGGTCCTCTCGCTGCTGAATTGGCAACGCTTACCGGTAGGCGAGCGGGGCATGGCCGAGGGTGGAGCGATGGTCGCGCGAATCGATGGCCCATCGGCTGGTTTCATTAACCCGGCCGGACTGGCCGGACTGGCGCACCCGTCGGTCAGCGGCACGGTCAATGTGGTCGACTATACGCGGGTGGCGGCACGGACGGCTACGGGCACCGCGTATGCAGACGACATCCAGCTGAAGGCCAACCTGGTCGGCTTCGCCAACATCCTGGATGAAGATTCCGGCGGCTGGGCGCTAACTCTGGCCAGCCCGACAGGATGGAGTTCGGGCCTGAAGGTGCGGACCGACACAGCCAATGGCACGCGCAGCGACGATGGGAGATCCAGCCTGGAGCTCACCTGCCTCGGCCTCGCCTGGGGCGGTCACGTCAGCCCACACTGCTCGCTCGGGGTCGCCTTCGAAGGCTGGCTGGTGGACTACCGGCTCGATACCGGCACCTCGGCCAGCGATACCACCAGCGTGCTGACCGCTACCTACACGGAAAGCGGGCGCCAGATGGCCTTGCGTCTGGCGATCGGATCGCAGTGGGATGTCGGGGATTGGCATTTCGGAGCCGTGTTGCGCACCCCCGGCCTGCGCTTGCAGGGTCAGGGTTCAATCAGCGGATCCTCGACCAGCAGCGATGGAACCACCACCGTGCACGACCAAGTGTCAGACGAAGGCACCGGGTTCATCGTGCCGCTGCCCTGGCAACTAGTGCTGGGTGCCAGCTGGTTCCCGCCAACCATCCCGGGCCTGGAGATCGAGACCGACCTAGCGGTGCACACTGGCAGCGGCAATGCGGAGGTTTTCGCAGCTGCGCACCGATCGCAGACCACGGTTACCAGCGTAGGCATCAGCACGGTCGACACGATCCTCCCGTCACGCGATCTCGACCTACAGCCGGTGTTCAATCCACGACTGGGCTTGCGCTACCGCTTTCCCAACTTGTTCCTGGAACGCATCGTCTTCGCGCATCTCGGCGGCTATATTGAACACACCCCGGTAGAAAGGTCCGACGTGTTTTCGCGCCTCGACCTGCTCGGTGGCACCACCGGCCTCTCCTTCGAGAAGGGGCCCATGCTGGTGACCATCGCCCTGGCATATGTCACCAGCGGTACCCTGCAGGATGCCATCGGATTCGTCAGTTCGCCTGCTTCAGGCTTGAGCCCGGAGCTGGACGACCCGGATGCGACCTATGCGTTTCGCACCTTCAGCTTGAGTCTCGGCTCGTCGTACCGGTTCTGACTGTCCCAGAGCGGATGCCAGACTACCCTTCGGCGATGCCGATCGACCGCCCCATCTTGCTCCTCGGCGGCGCTCCGCGCGTCCGGGTCGACGTGATCCGCCACATCACCGTGGCTGCCACCGGAACGACCGCGGTGGCCCTGGCCAACGCCTTGCGTAATCTCGGCCGCAGCGCGCAGTTGATGCTCTCAATGGATGCGGCCCCAACGGCCAACGCCATGCGCTACAGCGATCGCGATGCGCTGGAGGAAGGCCTAGCTGCGTGGATCGCCCGCAACCCAGAAGCGTGTGTCGTGATGACTGCAGCCCTCAACGACTACCGGGTCTCGCGCGTCGAGCGCTGGGACGGCGGCGAGGTTCGCGCCTCGCGCCTCGGCGAGAAGCTGCCGAGCGGCGCCGATGAGGTGGTAATCCGGCTGGCACCGGTCGGCAAGGTCATCGATCAACTGCGCTCAGGCTTCGGACTACGCGGTCCAATTGTTGGCTTCAAGTACGAGGAAGCCGCCACCGTGCTGGCTAGTGCTGAAACCCTGCGCCAACGGACCGGGGCCGCCTGCGTGGTCGCGAACAGCCTGTGCGGCACGGTCCAGGCCCTGCTCGACCGCGGCGGCATCGAGCAGATGCCAAATCGCGACACGCTGATCAGCACCCTGGCCCGACGCATCACCGCGCTCTGAGCATGTCGCGACTGCGCCGGCATTGGTTCCTCATCGCCTACGCCGGGGTGCTGGCACTGGCTTGGCTGCTGCCGGATGCCGGGCGCAGCGGCGGCTTCTTCCACCTTGAAGCGGCGCGGTTCTGGTGCATTGCCGGCATCTTCCTGTGCGCCGGGCTAGTGCTGCCGGCCAGCCGATTGGGTTTGGCCATGCGCGACGGGGACTGCTATCTGCGCATCCAGGGCGTGGGCTTCGTCATCGCCCCCCTGCTCGGCCTAGCGGTCGCCTGGATTGCCGGGCTCTACGGACTGTCCCCAGCCGCCCAGACGGGCGTGATTATTCTGGCCTGCCTGCCGACCACCATCGGCAGCTGCGTTGCACATACCGGCCTGGCCGGCGGCAATCAAAGCCTCGCCCTGGTCAACTCGGTGCTGGGAAATCTGGCCGGCATCGTGCTTACGCCGCTGTTGGTCACCGCGCTGACCCACCGGCACGGCACCACTCCGGTAGCCACCGTGGTCGCTCAGCTGGCACTCCTCTCGTTGGTCCCGGTGATCTGCGGACAACTGCTGCGCTGGCGCTGGAGTGCGCTGCTCGACAGGATTCAACGCAACATCTCGGTGATCAGCGGCTGCCTGCTGCTGCTGATCGCCCTGGGCATCTTCAGTGATCTGGCCCATCATGGCCTGACCAGTGATGCTCTGGCCATCTTCACTGCCGCCGTCTGCCTGCATGCCGCATTGGCAACCTGCGCCTGGTTGTCCGGGCGCGGCCGGCAGCGGGCCGACCGCATCGCCATCACCATCACGGGGGCCCAGAAGACGGCAGCTCTTGGGGTACCGCTGATCGGCCTGCTGTTCGTCGGGGATCCGCATGTGGCGGTCATCGCGGCCCCGATCGTTCTCTACCACGCCGTCCAGCAGGCGACCGGGGCAGGAGCGGCGGCGTGGTTTAACAGACCAGCACCGACGAGGACAGGCTGAAGCCTGGCGGCAGCATCACCGGCGATGGCCGGCCATCACGCGATCGGCAAACGACGGCCAAGCGGCGGCCAACAGCAGCAACCAGCGCGATGAGCGGTGCGGCCAGACCTCGGGACGCGGCCTGGCGATCGCATCTGCCAGGCGGCGGGCGACCTGCTCTGGCGTCTGGGTGGGGACGCGGCCGCGGAACTCCATCGGACGTCCACTGGTCCGTTCGCATGTCGCGAAGAACTCGCTGGTGGTACGCACCGGATGCACCGTGGTGACGGCGATGCGGTCGCTGGCCAGCTCGACCCGGGCGGCTTCCGCGAGCGATAGCTGGGCTGCCTTGGTGGCGCTGTAGGCCGCCGTGTCAGGAGCCGCCCGTCGCGCCAGCGAGGAGGACACGATGACGATCTGACCGCGCCAGCCATCGCGCAAGGGTTGGGCGCGCATCAGCGGCACGGCGGTGCGCAGCCCGGCCGCCGTGGCCAGCAGATTGACCCGCAGGATCGCCAACCAGTCGTCCTCGCTGGTCGCCTCGGCCAGGCGGGCCAGACCATAACCGGCGTTCAACACCACGGTGTCCAGTCGACCGAAACGCTGCGCCGCCTCGGCAACCACTGCGCTTGCCGCCGTGCCGTCGGCCTGATCGGCCGGCAGAACCAGAGCATCGCCACAAGTCGCAGCAAGTGCGCGCAGACGATCCGCGCGCCGGGCAGTCAGGGCGATGCGGGCACCACGACGGTACAGTTCACTGGCCACGGCTGCGCCAATGCCTGCCGATGCGCCGGTGATGAGGACGTTCATGCCTAGGATACTGCGAGCCATGTAGTCATGGGGATGGCCGATGCCGTGAATGCAAGCGGGCTGTGCCGGACCCTGCTGAGCCGTCCGGGATGTTCCCTGCTCGCCGCATGGATCTACACTGCTGGCATGAAGCCGCTCCTGCTCGCCCTGCTGTGCACCACCCTCGCCGCCCAGGACCTAGTCTTCGACAATGAGGTCGAGATCACCAACGAGGGTGGCTGCACCATCATCCGCTATCCGCGCGACCGCCAGGAGTTGCTGGTGGTGACCGCGAACATCGTGGCAGTTATCCCCGCCGAGTTTGAGAACAACAACACCTACACCCAGATCGTGCTGGCCGGCAGCGGCAACACGATCAAGCTGCTGCAACGCTCGAACCCGGCCAACCGCGTCATCGCCGCGCTGATCAGTGGTGGCTTCCCCTACATCCGCACCGTCACTGACCGCAATGCTGAGGAGCGCCGCGACGTGCTGCTCAACCTGCGGCGCATCGACCTGATCGAACGGGTCAAGACCTCGACCGAGCGCGCCGACACCATCGTCCACTACCAGAGCGGCACCCAGTCGGACACCATCGTCATCAACCAGAGCAAGGCGGTCTACGAGGACCTGCGCGCCAGGATCATCAAGGAACGGTTCTAACCAGCTTGGAATTCCCGCCGTCCTCCTTCTGCTATGCTCGTGCCTCCCCTCCCTGACCTGCCACCCCACGCCCTCGCCGCCCTGGTCGCCGTTGCCGATACCGGCTCGGTCAGCGCCGCCGCCCGCGCCCGCGGCCTGACCCAGCCAACCCTGTCACGGCAGATCCAGGAGCTGGAACGGGTAGTCGGCGCCAAGCTCATTGAGCGATCGAGCACCGGCGCACGGCTGACCCCGGCTGGCGAGACCCTGGCCCAGGGCGCACGTGAACTGTTCGTCCAGCTCAACGCCCTGGCCGCCCGCGTGCGCGCCGCCGGCGACGAGGTTGGTGGCGAGGTCCGCCTCGGCTGTATCGACTCGATCGGTATCTATGTCCTGCCGCTCGTCCTGCCGGCCTTCGTCCAGGCCAATCCGCGCGTGCGCGTCAAGGTTGTCTGCCAAAGCAGCCCGCAGCTGATGGACATGCTGGTATCGGGCGAGCTGGACATGGCCATTGGCACCACCGAGCACCCAGGTCTGCGTTGCGAGCGGCTCTACCAGAACCCGCTGGTGTTGGTGCACCCGCACGAGATGCCCGACAGCGAGGTGCCGACGCGTCTCGCCGATCTGGCCAAACGCCCAGTCATCACCTTCGCCAGCGGCCTGACCGTGCGCCGCCTACTCGACGAAGCCTTCCTGCGCAGTGGCCTGCAGTTCAAGCCGGTGATGGAGCTGGCCAACGTCGAGGTGATCAAGGCGATGGTGCGCAGCGGCCTGGGCCTGGGCGTCATCCCCGATGGCTGCCTGCCGCACGGTGAGCTGGCCGCCCGTCCGCTGCCGGAATGCTCGGTTGCCCGGGTCATCCGCCTGATGCTGCCGCTGCGCGACCCACCAGCCGCCGCCCAGCGCCTGATCGAACAGCTGCGCAGCCTGCGACGGATCTGACCGCACCGGCTTGAATCATCTGCCTTCTTGTCCGGATTCCGGCGCGGTGACCATCGCCGCATGCCCACCCTCTTCGATCCCATCCGCCTTGGCGATCTGCAGCTCCCCAACCGGGTGATCATGGCGCCGCTTACCCGCTGCCGCGCCAGTACGGGCCGAGTGCCAAATACGCTGATGGCCGAACAGTACCGCCAGCGTGCCGGGGCCGGGCTGATCATCGCCGAGGCGACGTCGGTGTCGGCGATGGGCGTCGGCTATCCCGACACGCCGGGAATCTGGTCGGCCGAGCAGGTGGCTGGCTGGCGCCTGGTCACGGCAGCCGTACATGCGGCCGGTGGGCGGATTGTCCTGCAACTGTGGCATGTCGGTCGGATCAGCGATCCGACCTATCTCGACGGCGCCCTGCCGGTCGCGCCGAGCGCCATCGCGGCCAGTGGACACGTCAGCCTGGTTAGGCCAGAACGCCCGTTCGTCACGCCGCGCGCACTCGCCGCCGAGGAGATTCCGGGGATCGTCGAAGACTATCGCCGTGGCGCCGAGAACGCCAAGGCCGCCGGATTCGACGGGGTCGAACTACACGGCGCCAACGGCTATCTGCTCGACCAGTTCCTGCAGGACAGCAGCAACCGGCGCGATGACGACTGGGGCGGCACTTTGGTCAAGCGCGCCAGACTCATGCTGGCGGCTGTCGACGCAGCAGTTGCGGTGTGGGGCGCTGGCCGAGTCGGCCTACACGTGGCGCCACGCTGCGACTCCCACGGCATGGGCGACTCGGATCCGCGGACCACCTTCACCTATATCGCCAGCGAAGCCGGCCGACGCAGCCTGGCCTTCATCTGCGCTCGCGAAAAGCAAGGCGATGGACGACTAGGCCCCGAGCTGAAACGGGCCTTCGGTGGCGCTTTTATAGCCAACGAAGGACTCACCGGTGCCACCGCGCAGGGCTTGCTTGATGCCGGAGAGGCCGACGCGGCGGCGTTCGGCAAGGCATACATCGCCAATCCCGATCTGGTCGTCCGCCTTGCGCGTGGACTGCCGTTGGCCATCCCGGATCCCTGCACCTTCAATGGCCAGGGGCTCAAGGGCTACACCGACTACCCGACCGCGACCTAAGGCCAGCAGGTGATCAGCCGAATGCGCCGGTCGCGACGGCCTGGCCGGCGCGCTTCTTGACCCGCTCCTCGGTGACCTGCTTGATGTAGCCGCTGCGACGGAAGGCGGCCAACGGCTTCGGGTCGAGACCACGGTCCTGGCGCCACTGTTCCAGGCGGGGGCGGACGTCAGTGTTAAACGCGTCCTTCAGCACTTCTTCGGCCTGAGTCAGGTCGTGGGCGTCCTGGGACTGCTTCAGCGCAGCGCGGTCGATGAGCAGAGCCTTGGCCCAGGTCTCCTGCACCACCACAGCGGACTGGATCACGCTCTCGATGGTCGGCTTGTGGTTGGGGCACTGGTCGAACATGTAGGCGCACGCCTTGGCGCACTGCGACACCGTCGCGTTGACGTCTTCTTCGCCGGCAACCAGCTCGGCAAAGATGAGGAACAGCTGGTAGGGGTTGATTGCGCCGACTGTCAGATCGTCATCGGCGTACTTGCGGTCGTTGAAGTGGAAACCGCCAAGCCGGCCTTCGTCGAGCAGGATCGCGACAATGTGCTCGATGTTGGTGCCCTGCAGGTGGTGACCGGTGTCGACCAACACCTGGGCTTGGGGGCCGAGCTTCTGACAGAGCAGCAGCGAGCTGCCCCAGTCCTGAATGTCGGTGTGATAGAACGAGGGCTCGAACGGCTTGTACTCGACCAGCATGCGCATGCCCTTGGGCAGCTTGGCGTAGACCGCCTTGAGGCTTTCCAGCATGCGACCCTTGCGGGCGCGGAAGCTCTCCTGGCCGGGATAGTTAGTGCCGTCGGCGTACCATAGGCTGATGGCGTCCGAGCCGGTCGCCGTGGCGATCTCGATGCACTCGATGTGATGGTCGATGGCGCGCTGGCGCACCGCGGGGTCGCTGTGGCAGATCGAACCGAACTGGTAGCACTCATCCTGGAAGACGTTCGGGTTGATCGCGCCGATCGCCACGCCGTTGGCCTTGGCCTGGGCCTGCACCGCGGCCCAGGTGTCGCTCTTGTCCCACGGGATGTGCAGAGCGACGCGCGGGCAGATGCCGGTGTACTTCTGGACCTGACCGGCATCCGCGAGCTTTTCGTCGAGGCTCTTGGCCGCCCACGGCTGGCGGAAGGTGCCGAAGCGGGTGCCGCTATTGGCAAGACCCCATGACGGGGTCTCGACGGTGAATTGGGCAAGGCGCTTGTTGAAGGTAGCGGCGTCCATGGTGGGCTCCTGTTGGATGCCATGGTGCCGTCACCAAACCCGATCAACAAGACCGATCACATCAAGGCGAGCGGCTGTCGATCAAGATTGTGCTAGAAGATGGTCCGGGTGACCGGCCGCTACGACGTTCGCCCCTCCCCCGAAACCCCCACCCTCAGGCGGCGCGCACCGCGCGGATCGCCTGCGCTATACGCGAGAAGACTTCCGGAATCTGCGCTTCGGTCAGGCACGAGAAGGCGACCCGGAGCTCGGTCTGGCCAAGCGCGATGGTGCCGGTGGCGTGCTTGGCGAGCAGCTCCTGGCGAACCGCCTCAGCCGTCACACCCTTGACCCGCAAACACATGAAATAGCCGGAGTTAAACGGGTAAACGTCCCAGCAATCCGCGTATTCGGGCTTGCGGCAGTGGGTCGCGGTGACCGCGGCACGGCTCTTGAGAATCGCCACCTTCTGCGCCTGCTGGGCACGGAAGCCAGGGTCCTGAAGAGCCTTCAGCACGATCGACTGCCCGGGCATGGAAACGTTGCTGATGTAGGCGCGGACGATGCCGCCGGTCTTCTGTTCCAGGGCGTCGTAGACCGCCTTGGTGCCGCCGGCGATGCCATAGGTGACGAAGCCGACGCGCAAACCCCACACGAATTCCTCCTTGGTCGCACCGTCGACCTTGATCGCCAAGAGGTTGGGATGGGCGTTGGCGAGGCGACCGAACAGCGACTCGCTTTCGACCGCATCATCGAAGAACATACCGTAATAAGCGTCGTCGCACACCACCACTAGCTTTGAGCCGGCCGCCGCGGCAGCGGTCAGCACGTTGACGATCGCACCGGCCTCGGCCCTGGTCGGGGTGTAGCCCGATGGATTATTGGGGAAGTTCAGCGCGACCACCAACTTGCGCCCCTTGCGCTCGGCCAGGGCCTGGGTGAAGGCGCTGATGTTGAAACCAGTGAGGTTCTTGTCGAAGAACGGATAGGTGCTGATGCGCGCACCCAGCCGGGTTTCCCACGACAGGTTGTAGTTCTCCCACATCAGGTCCGAGGACAGCGCCTCGTCACCCGGATCCAGGAACAGGTCGCCGACCAGGGACAGGCCGTGGGTCAGAGCGTTGGTCACCACCGGCAGGCTGGTCACCGCCTGGCCAAGACTGGGCGTCTCGGCGCGCTGCTTAGCCGCCCACGCGGCACGCAGGTCGGGCTTACCGAAACTCGGCGCGTAGTCGTAGATCTCGGAGGGCTTGAGATTCTGGTAAAACTGGTTGATGCAGGCCAGGTGCATCGGTTGGCCATCTTCAGTGGCTATGCCGACTGTGGCATTGGCGAAGGTCGCCTTCTGCTTGGCTTCCGCACCTTGGGCGAGGATGCCCTTGGTCGGGAAGAACATGCGCTTACCGCGCTCGGACAACAGGTCGAGGATGACCGGGCTGCCAGCAGCGATGGCGGCATTGGCAGCTTCGGCAAGAGGATGAAGGGCAGCTGGCATGGGGTTCTCCCGGGGGGCGGGCGGACGATGCTGGTTGTCCTGCGACGCACAAGCACAGCCTAGAGCGATGGTCCGCGCCCTGTCCCTCTGTGCCCTCATCCTTTGCCTCGCCTGCTGCGGCGGCAATGCCACCCGGACCCCGCCGCTCAATCGTGGCCAGGCCCTCGCCCGGACTGAAGTCCTGGAGCTGAAAATCGTGAAAGTCTGGGACGTCGTCGCCGACGCCCTCAATCACGACCGCGAGCCGGGCATCAGTCACTACATCGAAGTCGACGTACTGTCGGGATCGTCGGCCGGCACCAAACTGACCCTGCCTTACGACGAATGGAATGCCGGCGCCAAGCCGCCCGCCGCCGACACCATCGTGGTCGCGGCGCCTGCAGATTGGGTACGGCGAGCGAACAATTCCAAGGGCCGGCCGTTCGGCGGCTGGTGAATTCGTAGCGCAGGTCTCGGCCTGCGCGCATGCGGCGTTATCGCCCTACGACCTGTGCGCCGCGCACCCAGGTCACTCTCTTCCGCCTTTCGACTTCCATCGTAACGTTCCGCCCCCGCGAGTACGCCATGCCCCTTGATCTGCCCAAAGCCTACGATGCCACCGCTGTCGAACCCGATGTCTACCAGCGCTGGGAGACCAACGGCTGCTTCAAGGCCGGGGCCGGCAAGCGCGCCGGCAAGCCCAGTTACACCATCGCCATCCCACCGCCGAATGTCACCGGCGTGTTGCACATGGGTCATGCGCTCAACAACACGCTGCAGGACACGCTGATCCGCTGGCGGCGCATGCAGGGCCACGACACCCTGTGGCAGCCCGGCACCGACCACGCCGGCATCGCGACCGAGAGCGTAGTAGTGAAGCAGGTGCAGGAGCAGGGCTTGACCCGCGACGGACTCGGCCGCCCCGAGTTCCTCAAGCGGGTGTGGGCGTGGAAAGAGCAGAGCGGCGGCAAGATCGTGCAGCAGTTGCGCAAACTCGGCGCCTCGTGCGACTGGTCGCGCGAGCGCTTTACCATGGACGAGGGTCTGTCGCGCGCCGTGCGCACGATGTTCAAGCGGCTCTACGACGCCGGCCTGATCTACCGCGGCACCCGCATGGTGAACTGGTGTCCGGTGCAGAAGACCGCACTGGCCGACGACGAAGTCGAGCACATCGAGAAGAACGGCCACCTGTGGAAGCTGCGCTACGACCTGGAGGACAACTCTGGTTCGATCGTGGTCGAGACGACGCGGCCCGAGACCTTCTTTGGCGACACCGCTGTCGCGGTGAACCCCGCTGACGAACGCTACCAGGCGATGATCGGCAAGCGCGTCCGCCTGCCGATCATCGGCCGGCTCATCCCGATCATCGGTGACGAACACGCCGATCCGGCCAAGGGCTCCGGCGCGGTGAAAATCACCCCGGCCCACGACCCGAATGACTATGAGGTTGGCAAGCGCCACAATCTACCGCTTATCCAGGTCATCGGCTTCGACGGCACGATGACCACCGAGGCGGCGCATTTCGCCGGCCAAGACCGCTTCGTCTGCCGCAAGGCGGTGTGCGCCGAACTGGAGGCATCTGGCGTGCTGCTGGGTTCGACCCAGATCATGCACAGCGTCGGCCACAGCTACCGCTCGAACGCGCCGATCGAAGCGATGGTCACCGAGCAATGGTTCGTAAAGATGGCTCCGCTCGCCGAGCGGGCCTTGAAGGAAACGCAGGAGGGTCGCGTCCTCTTCCATCCCGACCGCTGGGCCAAGGTCTACGGCCAGTGGCTAACCGATGTACGCGACTGGTGCATCTCGCGGCAGATCTGGTGGGGCCACCGCATCCCGGCCTGGACCTGTGCCGCCTGCGGCAAGCACACCGTGGCAATCGAAGACGCCACCGTGTGCCAGCACTGCGGATCGAAAGACATCATCCAGGATAGCGACGTCCTCGACACCTGGTTCTCCTCGGCGCTGTGGCCCTACAGCACGCTGGGTTGGCCAGAGCAGACCCCGGAATTGGCGCGCTATTTTCCGACCAGCACTCTGGTGACCGATCGCGGCATCATCTTCTTTTGGGTCGCGCGCATGGTCATGACCAGCATGTTCGCGCTCGACAAGAAGCCCTTTAGCGACGTCTACATCCACGGCACCGTACTCGACGAGCGCGGCGACAAGATGTCAAAGTCGAAGGGCAACGGCATCGACCCACTGGTGATGATCAGCGGCGGCACGCAGAAGTACCTGGGCAAGGAGTTCACCTGTCCCGGCTACGGCGCCGACGCGATGCGCTACACCCTGCTCGACATGACCACCGAAGGTCAGGACCTGAAGCTGTCGCCGTCGAAGTTTGAAACCGGGCGCAACTTTGCCAACAAGGTGTGGAATGCCGGGCGTTTTTTGCTGACCAATCTCAGCGAGCGCCCGCTGGCCGCTCCGCCGACCGACGCCCAGGCCCTGGCCGCCGCGATCGGCTTTCCCGAGGTCTGGCTGCTCGACCGGCTACAGGGCGCGATCGACGAATGCACCACGGCGCTTGAGCGTTTCCGCTACAACGACTACGCCAACAGCGCCTACCGCTTCTTCCGTGACGACCTGTGCGATTGGTACGTCGAATGGGCCAAGCGCCGCTTCAAGGCCGGCGGAGCCGAAGCCCAGGCGGCCGCGACCGTGTTGGCCTACGCCTTCGAGCGCGTGCTCCGCCTGCTCCACCCGGGCATGCCGTTCCTGACCGAGCACCTCTGGCAATACCTGCAGGACCAGACTGGCGGAAAGGCGTGGGATCAATTCCTCATGCTGCAGGCCTGGCCCGAAACGGTTAGTACCTTGCGCAGCGCTGGCGCTGGCGAACGCATGGCGCGGCTGCAAGCGGTCGTCACCTCGGTGCGCAATGTGCGCAACCTCGTCGGCCTGGCTGACGGAGTGGCAGTGGCGGCGGTGGTCGACGCACCCGACGCAGCGACGTTGCAGATGGACGGCGAGTTCCTGACTGATCGCGGCAACCTCTCGGCCTTGACCATCGCCAGCGGCGTGGCCAAACCGCCGCAGTCGGTGACCACGGTGGTCGGTGCGCTCAAAGTCCACATCCCGCTGTCCGGCTTGGTCGACCTGACCAAGGTGAAGGTCCAGTTGGAGAAGCGCGGGCAGGTCCTGGCCAAGTCGATCAGCGGTAAAGAGGCCCGCCTGGGCAACGCCGACTACGTCGCGCGCGCCCCGGCCGAGCAGGTCGCTGAAACCAAGCTGCTGCTGGTCAGCGAGCGCGCCGAACTGACAAATGTGAACGAGACTCTGGCGACGCTGTAGCCCGCACAGCAAGGTCCCACGGGCGTTCGCAATTGCCCCTGGGCAAACGCGCCTATCCTTCGGGGTTCTATGGACTTGGGACTCACCGGATCGGTTGCCGTGGTGTATGCCGCCTCGCGCGGCCTGGGTCTGGCATCAGCCCAGATGCTGGCAGCCGAAGGCTGCGATCTGGCAATCTGCTCGCGCGATCCCGCGCGCATCGAAGCGGCCGCTGCCAGTATCCGCGCCGCCACTGGCCGCCGGGTCTTGGCAAGCGCCGTCGATGTTACCGATCCCGCTGCCCATGCCGCCTTCGCCACCGCGGTGCACACATCGTATGGCCGCTGCGACATCGTCGTGCTGAATTCTGGTGGACCGAAGCCCGGCATCTTCGACACGCTCGACGAGGACGCCTTCCGCGCTGCCAGCGAGCTACTCCTGCTCAATGTGGTGCGCGCGACCAAGAGTTTCCTGCCGCTGATCCGCACAGGCGGGCGGGGCGGGCGCCTGATCGCGATCACCTCGGTCAGTGTCCGCGAGGTGCTCGCCAACCTGATGCTGTCGAACAGCCTGCGCGCGGCAGTTACCGGTTGGGCCAAGACACTCGCCCGCGAACTGGGCCCCGAAGGCATCACCGTCAACTGCGTCGCCCCCGGCACCATTGGTACCGAGCGCATCGCCGAACTGGTCGCTGCCAACGCCGCGCGCCAGGGCGTCGATGAGTCCGCCGTTCGGCAGCAGATGCTGGCCCGCATTCCCGTCGGTCGTTTCGGCAGGCCGGAGGAATTCGCCGCCGCCGTCGCCTTCCTAGCCTCGCAACGCGCCAGCTTCATCTCCGGTACGACCATGGTGGTTGACGCCGCACAGACCGCCACGGTGACCTGACATGCCCTCGCCCATCACCCGTCTTGTCGTCCTGCAGCATGTCCCGCTCGAAGGACCTGTGCGCATCGCCACGGTCGCCGAACGCATGGGTCTGAAGGTCGAAATCATCCGCCTTGATCAAGGTCAACCGGTACCGAAAGCGCCATCTGGCGCCGTTCTGGTGGTGATGGGCGGGCCGATGGGCGTCGGCGACCTCGGCGATGCGCGATTCCCGTTTCTGGCCGCCGAGATCGAACTGCTCAAGCAGTGCCTCGCCGAGGATCGGCCAGTGATCGCCGTCTGCCTGGGCAGTCAGCTGCTGGCACATGCGGCTGGTGCGACAGTTGCGCCGCTGCACTGCGGCAATCCTCCCTCGCGCCATCGCGAGGTCGGCTGGGGTGCGATCCACTGGCAGAAGGATCCCGCCGAAGAGCCCGTCCTTTCGGGTATGGAACGCGCCGAACTAGTCCTCCACTGGCACGGCGACGCGTTCTCCATCCCGGCCAAGGGAGAGCACCTCGCCGCCACGCTCGCCTGTCCCGGGCAGATGTTCCGCGTCGGCCGCTGCTACGGCCTGCAGTTCCATGTCGAGGCCGACGAGGCCACGGTACGTGCGTGGGTCGAAGCTGACGCCGAGTTCATCACCTCTGCTGGCGGCCCCGAGGCCGGCTCACGCATCATCGCCGACACGGCCCATTTCATGCCGGTGCACCGCCCACGCGCCGATCGGCTGATCGGCAACATCCTGCGCGCCGTCATGGCCGGCGGCTGCCCGGGCTGACATGGCGTCAACTGTTTCGTGCCCTACCTGCTCGCGACCCTGCCGGTCCGACCGCGCCGATGAGGCCGGCCGGCTGACCTGTAGCTCCTGCGCCGCCATCTTCACGCCTGGAGCAGAATCGTCGATTTCCTCCGGAACCGTCTCGCTGGGCGGAGTCGCCTTGGACGCTGATCCGCAACCGGCACCACAGGCGGTGAAGATGGCGGCGAATCTGCGCGCCGCCGGGATCCATGTCGGGGTGACCCTCGCTCCCAGCGACGCCCCCCAGACGACCACCGCGATTACCCACCGCCGTACCATCGGCGAGCTGCTGCGCGGCGGCCAGAATGAAAAGTACGTCGTCGACGGCGAACTCGGCCGTGGCGGCATGGGCGCGGTCCTGCGCGTCGCCGATCGCGATCTGCATCGCGATGTCGCGATGAAGGTGCTGCTGAACGACCAGGGCGAACGCGATCGCCGGCGCTTCATCGAGGAAGCGCAGATCAGCGGGCAGTTGGAACATCCGAATATCGTCCCAGTGCACGACATCGGCCTGGACGGTAACGGGCGGCTATTCTTCACCATGAAACTGGTGCGCGGACAGAGCCTGTCCGATATTCTTGACCTGGTGCGGCGCAATGCCCCCGAGGCTGCCAGCTACAGTCGTTTCCGTTTGCTGCGCATCTTCATCCAGATCTGCAATGCCGTGGCGTTTGCGCACAGTCGCGGCGTCGTCCATCGCGACCTCAAACCGGGCAACGTCATGCTCGGGGACTTCGGTGAGGTGCTGGTCGCGGACTGGGGTCTGGCCCGGGTGCTGCCGCCAGAACGGCGCTCTGCCGCGCGCACCGCCGCCATGGCGGGCATCAAGACTGCCCCGCTGATGCCAGTCGATGATCCGGGTCCGACCCCACCGACCGGCGAGTTGGAGGATCTCGAGGATCGCCTCGCCACCGTCGTGCAAAGCTTCCGTAGTGGCAAGGAGACGGTCCAGGGCACGGTCGAGGGCACACCGGTATACATGCCGCCAGAACAGGCCCGCGGCGACCTTGAGCAGATCGACGAGCGCAGCGACATTTACGCCCTCGGCGCGATCCTCTATGAAATCCTGACCAGCAGTCCCCCAGTCTGGGGCCGCACCATCGACGAGGTGCTCGACAACGTCGTCAACCACCGCATCACCCCGCCTGGCGCGCGTGCCCCTGATCGCGATGTACCGCTCGACCTGTCGGCGATCACCCTAAAGGCCCTGTCCGCCGAACGGCAGCACCGCTATCAGACTGCGGTCGGCCTGCGCCAGGACATCGAAGCCCATCTCGAACACCGTGCAGTCAGTGCGCGCGACGACAGCGCCTTCGAGATGGTCGGCAAGCTGCTTAAACGCAACCGCGGTTCGGCGCTCGTCGCGCTGGTCTCGATCGCGATCCTCGCGGTGGTCCTGGTGGTGACCTTCCGCACCATCCGCCACGAACGCGACAGCGCGCGGACGCGTGGTCAGCAGCTGGCCGAAAGTCTGGACAAGCTGGATCAGGAGCGTCTCGGCCGCGAGGCCGAACAAAAGCTCGCTGCGCCAGCACTGGTCGCCAAGGCCAGGCAGCATGCCGCCGCCAAGGAATGGCCCGAGGCGGCTCAGAACGTCGATCTCGCCCTGCGCTATGACACGACGCTGTCGGCCGCCTTGCTGCTGCGAGGCCAGCTCCTGGTCCACGAACGCCAATGGACCCAGGCGATGCGCACCTTGGCCGATTATCTTGAGCTGAACCCCACTGACGAGGATGCCCGTCAGCTGGCTGGTCTGTGCGACAAGGCGGCGACGGCTGAATCCTCCGCCATCGTCACCGCCATTGCCGACCGCCTGGTGCGCATGGGCATGGGCCCGGTGGCCGAAGACCTGTTCGCGCGTGGACAGGATCGCGTCGAGGTTTACCGCAAGCAACTGGAGCTGGCCTATCCCGGCTGTACCCAGCGTGGCTTCTGGTCTGACAAGGATGGCATGCTCTACCTCGACGGTCTGCGCGACCGCCAGGACGTCAGCGACCTAGCCCCGCTGACCGGCATGCCGATTGTGCGCCTGCGCCTGCCGCGCACCAAGGTGATCGACCTGGCCCCGCTGCGCGGCATGCCGCTCACCGACCTCGATCTGGCCGGCACCCTGGTGCGCGATCTCAGCCCGTTGATCGGTGCACCGCTGGTCGCTCTGAACATCTCGGGCACCCGGGTCGAGACCCTCGAGCCGCTGACTGGAATCGCCCTTGAGGATCTCGACATCTCGGGCACCGCGGTTGCCAGTGTCGCCGCGTTGGCCAATGCCCCCCTGCGGGTCCTGCGCGCTGCGCGCAGCCAGATCACCGACCTGACCGGACTAACCGGCACTCCGCTGCACGAACTGGATCTCAGTGCCACCCCCTTGGCCGATGTAGCACCGTTGGCCAACAGCAAGATTTCTGCCCTGCGCCTGTCTGGCACGCGGGTTCAGGACCTGTCGCCGCTGGCGGGTATCCCGCTGACCCGGCTGGCCATCGACGGCACCCTGGTGACCGACCTCACGCCGCTTGCTGGCGCCCCCCTGCGACAACTGCAGCTGGCCGGCTGTCAGGTGGCCAATCTGAATCCGCTCAAGGGCATGGCTCTGTCCGAACTCGACCTCAGCGGACTGCCGGTGGCGGACTTGACGCCACTGGCCGGCATGCCACTCAGCAGCCTGAACTTGACCTCGACCGCGATCACCGACCTGAGTGCCCTGCGTCGGATGCGCCTGACCACCCTCATTTTGATCGACACAAAGGTCTCCGACTTGCGTCCGTTGGCCGGCCTGCCGCTGACCAGCCTGGATCTTACCCGGACGCCAGTCGCCGATCTGACCCCGTTGGTCAGCTGCCCGCTGCAATCCCTGGTCCTCGATGGGGTTCCCGTCGACAGCCTGAAACCACTGGCCAAGACCCCGCTGCGCGAGCTGCGCATGCTGGGAGCACGGGTCACTGATCTCAGCCCCTTGGCAGAAACCCCGCTGGAACGCCTAGTCTTCACCATGAGCCCAGGCATCGCCGGACTGCGTGATCTGCGCACCATGCCGACCCTCAAGCAGATGGGCAATAGCTGGGACGGAGCCTGGACCCGTGTGCCGCTGGCCAAGGACTTCTGGAGCCGTCAGGACAGCCGCGACAAGCGCTGAGTCGACCGGCCAACGCCCGATGCCCGATGCCTATGGTGGAGGCTGAAGGCGGATGCGATTGCCCGGCCTGCGATGATCCCATCATGTAACCCATGCCCATGCTTGCACCACTGACCAAGACGGCGGAGGCCCGCCTACGCAAGCCGCAGACCCGCGGTGCGTTCAGGCCGATCGACGCGGCACGCCGCCAGCTCGGTCTAGTGCAGGTCAGCGACGGCAGCGGTCAGGCTGCGCTGTCCTGGCTGGTCGACCTCGACACCAAGCGGGTCGAGGACGCCCGCTTCCTTGCCTTCGGCTCGGCCTGGAGCCATCCGCTCGCCGATGCCTTCACCCAGCTCACGCGCGGGATGACCGTCGCCGAGGCCTGCGCCATTAAGCCATCCAGCATCGAAGCGATGCTGCGCGACCGGCCCGATGTCGCTTCCTGCCCGGACAGCGAACTCGCCTTTATTCCCGACCTGCAGCAACGCGCCCTGGCCATCCTGCCGCTAGTCAAACTGCTGCCAAAGCAGGTCGAAAAACAGGTTTATCAGCGCAAGCGCCAGCAGGAATGGAGCGACGCCGACAAGGCCTGGCTGCCGCTCTCGCTGCTCAAGAAGATCAAGTCCGTCGACGAGGCGGTGAAGCGCGTGCTAGTCGACAAGGCCCCAGCCGCCAGCCATCGCATTGAGGGCCTGCACGACGATTTTCGCATCGTCTGTATTGTCAGCGGCGTGAGTGAGAGCGAGAAGCAGACTATCGGCCTATTCCTCACCAGTGCGCTCAAGACTATCCATCCGAACCTAACGGCAGAACTGTCATGAGCGAAACGCGCACCTACACCGCCGAGGACTACAAGTACGGCTTCACCTCCGACGTCGAGGCGGTGAGCATGGCCAAGGGCCTGTCCGAGGACATTGTCCGTCAGATCAGTGCAGCGCGCAATGAGCCTGACTTCCTGCTCCAGTTCCGGCTCAAGGCCTTTTCCGCCTTCGCAAAGATGACCGAGCCGTCCTGGGCCAAAGTCGACTATCCGCCGATCGACTACCAGGCAATCAGCTACTATTCGGCCCCGAAGCAGGCCGAGTCGCACGGCTCGCTCGACGAGATCGATCCCGAGATTCTCAAGACCTTCGAGAAGCTCGGCATCCCGCTGGACGAGCAGAAGCGCCTCTCAGGCGTCGCCGTCGACGCGGTATTCGATTCGGTCTCGGTGGCGACCACACACCAGGCCAAGCTGTTCGACGCCGGCGTCATCTTCTGCTCGATCTCCGAGGCGGTGCGCCTCTACCCAGCCCTGGTTGAACGCTGGATCGGCTCGGTCGTGCCGGCCGGCGACAACTGGTTCGCGGCGCTCAACAGCGCGGTGTTCTCCGACGGCTCGTTCGTCTACATCCCGCCGCACGTGAAGTGCCCGCTGGAGCTGTCGACCTACTTCCGCATCAACAACACGGAAAGCGGCCAGTTCGAACGCACCTTGATCATCGCCGACCAGGGCAGCCATGTCAGCTACCTTGAAGGCTGCACCGCGCCGAAGACCTCGAAAAACCAGCTGCACGCCGCGGTGGTCGAACTGGTGACCATGGACGACGCCGAGATCAAATACTCGACGGTGCAGAACTGGTTCGCTGGCGACCCCAACACTGGCATCGGCGGGGTCTACAACTTCGTCACCAAGCGTGGCCTCTGCCGCGGCGCGCGGTCGAAGATCTCATGGACCCAGGTCGAAGCGGGCAGTGCGATTACCTGGAAGTACCCCAGCTGCATCCTCAAGGGCGACGACAGCGTCGGCGAGTTCTACTCGGTCGCCCTGACCAACGGCCGCATGCAGGCCGATACCGGCACCAAGATGATCCACATCGGCAAGCGCACACGCTCGACCATTATCAGCAAGGGTATCAGTGCCGACCACAGCCGGAACGTCTACCGCGGCTTGGTCCAGGTGATGAAGTCGGCCGAAGGCGCACGGAACTACACCTGCTGCGACTCGATGCTGGTGGGCAAGGATTGCCAGGCGCACACCTACCCCTACGTCGACGTCCAGCGCTCCGACGCGCAGGTCGAACACGAGGCCTCGACTAGCCGCCTGAGCGAAGACCAGCTCTTCTATATGCAGGCCCGTGGCATCGGCCACGAAGAGGCAGTCGGCGCCATCGTCAACGGCTTCGCCAAGGACGTCCTGGCGGTGCTGCCGATGGAGTTCGCTGCCGAGGCCCGCAAGTTGCTCCAGATCAAGCTTGAAAACTCCGTCGGCTGATAGGCTTTTCCACGATGACCGCCCCCCTGTTGTCCATCACCGACCTCTCGGTCACCGTCGCCGGGCTGACCGTCGTCAACGGCTTGTCGCTGTCGGTCCCCGCCGGCGAAGTCCATGCTATCATGGGCCCGAATGGGTCGGGCAAGAGCACCCTGGCCAAGGCCCTGGCCGGACATCCGAGCTACGCCATCAGCGGCGGTTCGGCGCAGCTTGATGGCAAGGATCTGCTCGCCAGCGAACCCGATGCGCGCGTCCATGCCGGCCTGTTCGTCGGTTTCCAGTACCCGACCGAAGTCCCAGGTGTGAACAATGCTGAGTTCCTGCGTCTGGCCTACAACGCCCAACGCAAAGCGCTGAACCAGCCAGAAATCTCAGCCAAGGACTTCGCTCCGATTCTGGTCGAGCGGATCCGCGCCAGTGAAGCGCCAGAAGACTACGCTGATCGCCAGCTCAATGCCGGTCTCTCTGGCGGCCAGAAGAAGCGCAACGAGATCCTGCAGATGTACGTGCTAGAACCGCGCCTAGTCATCCTCGACGAGACCGACTCGGGCCTCGACATCGACGCGATCAAGGCGGTAGCGCGCGGCATCAATGGCTTCCGCCGTGCCGATCGTGGCATCGTACTGATCACCCATTTCCAACGCTTGCTTGAGCTGGTGAAACCCGATCGCATCCATGTCCTGGTTAAGGGATGTATCGTTCACAGCGGCGGTCCCGAGCTGGCCCTGCAGCTGGAGGCCGAGGGCTACGATCGGTTCGAGGCATGAATCATTCGGTCGCCCGATCATCCGATCGTCCGATCCTCATGCCGAGCCAGGCCGATGAGGACTGGCGCTATGTCGATTGCCGCCCGTTGAGCGAGGACGCGTCCACCGCCGCCATTCAGCTGCCCGGCGAACTCTGCGCCAGTAACCGTTTCCCTGCCGCCGCTGACACCACCCACGACTGGGCTCTGCGCGGGACCGTACGCTGCTGCAGCGTCTCGGCGGACACTACCATCCTCGACCAGGGTGGACGGTGGGCCCTGCGCGTTGACGTGCCTGCCGGCACCCAGGTACGCCTGACTGTCAATCGGCAGATCACGGGGGGACACGCCGCCAGCTGGATCCATGCCGTGCTGGGTCGTGGCGCCAATCTTGTCGTCGATGACAGCGCCGTCGGCGCGACCGGAGTGCAGCTGGCCGCCATCAGCGCCAACGTCGCGCAGGACGCGTCTGCCTCGTTACGTGTAGTTCAGCACGGCGGCTCACTACAGCGCCATCGATTGGAACTGAGTCTCGACGGTGCAGGCGCCAACGGAGCCATGTCCGTGGCCGCCGATCCTCGCGGCGAGTGCCAGGCCCATGTCTTGACCCGCGTCGTGCATGCGGTCGGCAACACCACCAGCCGGCAACTGATCAAGGCCGTACTGCGCGATCGCAGCCGGGTTAGCTTCGATGGCCTAGTGACCATGCTCAAAGGAGCTGACGGCTCGACCGCCGAGCAGCGTGATTTCAACCTGGTCCTCTCGCCGCTTGCCCGGGCCGACACCCGGCCGCAGCTCGACATCCGTGCCGACGAAGTGCAAGCTAACCATGGGGCCACCATCGGTGCGCTGGACGAGGAGGAGCTGCTCTACCTGCGGGCCCGCGGACTGAGCGCGCTCAGCGCCCGCGAATTGCTCACGACCGCCTTCCTCGACGAGGTCCTGAGTGCGCCATGAGCTTTGACGTCACCGCCATCCGCGCCGAATTCCCTGGGCTTGCCGATCTCCGTGAGGGCAAGCCGCTGGCCTACCTCGACACCGCCGCGACGGCGCAAAAGCCGCGTATCGTGATCGAACGCATGGCCGCCCTGCTCGGCCCCGAGTACGGCACGGTGCACCGTGGTCTCTACCGCCGCGCCGCCCACACCACCAAGCTGTACGAGGACGCACGCACCACGGTAGCGAAGTTCCTCAACGCCGACCGCGGCGAGATCGTCTTCACCGGCGGTTGCACCGACGCGATGAATATGGTCGCCCACGCCTGGGGCCGCGCCAACCTCAAGCCCGGTGACCGCATCCTGGTCAGCGGGATGGAGCATCACGCCGGTCTGGTCTCCTGGCAGACCGCCGGATTCGCCCCCGAGCCGATCCCGCTGCTTGACGACGGCTCACTCGACCTTGCCGCCTACGATCGCCTACTCGCCGGCGGGCGTGTGAAACTGGTCGGCTGCGTGCACATCTCCAACGCGCTGGGCACGGTCAACCCGGTCGCGGAGCTGACCCGCCGCGCCCACGCCGCCGGGGCGCTGTTCCTGGTCGACGCGGCGCAAAGCGCCCCGCATCTGCCTCTGGATGTGCGCGCCCTCGACTGCGACTTCCTCGCCTTCGGCGGTCACAAAGTTTATGGCCCGACCGGCATCGGCGTGCTGTGGGGGCGCCGTACCGTGCTGGCGTCGATGCCGCCATGGCGCGGCGGCGGCGAGATGATCGAGCGCGTGTCGTTCACTGGCACCACCTACGCCAAGCCGCCGGCTCGCTTCGAGGCCGGCACACCTCCGATCTGCGAGGCTATAGCCTTGGCAAGCGCCCTGGATTGGCTGATGGCCCTCGACCGCCCAGCTGCCGTAGCCCACGAAGAAGCGATGTTCGCCTACGCCGAAGAGCGCCTCGCCACCATTCCAGGCCTCAGGCGTATCGGCACCGCCGCGCAGCGTACCGGCGCGCTGTCATTCACCCTGCCTGGTGCACATCCGGCCGACTTGGCCAGCGTGCTCGACATGGAAAACGTCGCTATCCGGGCGGGCCACCACTGCGCCCAGCCGGTGATGGAGCGCTTCGGCGTGCCAGCCACCGCCCGCGCCTCGATTGGCGTCTATACCACGCGGGGCGATATCGACCGGCTCCATGCTGGCCTAATGACCTGTGTGCGGTTGTTCAGCTAAGTCCGGTCGGCAGGTATACGCCTACGAACGGATTGCGTTCAAGGCTGCTCTGACTCGCCTTAACGCTCCCGAGCGTTAGCATGGCGTCATGCGTTACGTCCTGACCTGTCTCATCCTGTCCGTCTCCGTCATGTATGCAGGCGAGGTCGCGACGCCGGTGACGTTGTCGCCGGCAACGCAGAAACTGGTCGACGACTCCGTCATCCTGGTGACCAAGGCCCGCCAAGCCTTCGACCAGACGGCCAAGAAGGAGCAGGACAAACTGGTCGCGGCGCTGACCAAAGAGCAGGAACGGGAGACCAAGAAGGGTAATCTGGATGGTGCACTGGCGATCAAGGCGTTGATCGAAGATGTCCAGACCGGCCTGCTGGCGCGCAAATCCGATGAGGCCACCGACCTCATGGGCGAAGGCGGCGCCAAGGCGCCTGCTCCGGGCACCTTGCCTGCCAATCTCGCCACCGACTGCCCCATCGCGGTCACCGCGGCCCATGCCGAAGATGTGCCCAAGGCGATCGAAACCATGATGGCCCGCGCCATGGTCCTGGCCATTCCCAAGGGCGACAAGACGCGCTACACATTCACCGCCGCCTCTGGTGGAACCATCGCCATCCTCACCGGAACCAGCGAACGCAATCACGCCGACATCTGGCCGGACCTGCTCAAGGCGGGATTCAAGCGAGGCGAGGATGGCGATGGGGCTTGGTTCATCCTGGAGGCGAAGCCCGGAACAAAGTTCACCGCCTACGATCCACCGCTGGCCGGTGCACAGTTGCAGATCTTCGCTGGCAAGATCAAGCTGATGCGTTGATCCCGTACACGCAGTCGGGTTCTTCAGCAAGGAAGTCGCCGGAAATAGCGTAGGCGCGCGCACGGCAGCCGCCGCAGGTGGTGGCGAACGAGCAGTCGCCACATTTCCCTCCCAGCAATCCGGGATCGCGCAACTGCTCAAACACCAGCGAGTCGCGCCAGATGTCTGGGAAGCTCTGCGTCCGCAGATGACCGCAGGTGACGGGGAGATACCCGCAGGGGAACACCTCGCCCTTAGCCGAAACGAAGCACACAGCCGAACCGGCAAGGCAGCCGCGGGTGGTGGCGTTGACCCCGGCCTTGTTACCGTGGGCGTGGCCGCGCAGGTCGCCAAGCTTACCCTTCTGGCGGGCGATGCGCGCGAATTGCGGAGCGCAGGTCGCCTTGACGAAGAGCCGCGGGTCACCGGCTTGGTCGGCGAGCCAGCCGAGCACACTCTCTACCTCGTCGGCCGACAGCCGCATGGCGGCGGTCAGTTCGACCCCGCAACCGACCGGCACAACGACGAAGAGATGCAGCGCTTCGGCGCCGATGGCGATGCAGCGCTCGCGCAGAGCCACCAGCTGGTCGCGGTTGTGTCGGGCGACGGTGCAGTTGATCTGCGTGCCGACGCCACGTGCGCGCAGTCGCGCCTGACCGGCAAGGGCGGCCTCGAACGAGCCGACTTGGCCACGGAAGGCGTCATGGGTGGCTGCGTCAGCGCCGTCGAGCGAGATTGAGACGCGAGCGACCCCAGCGCCGGCAATACGTTCAGCGACGACCTCATCGACCGTGGTACCGTTAGTCGCCAGGGCCAGGGTCAGGCCAGCAGCCTTGGCGTAGGCAAGTAGTTCCCACAGATCGGGGCGCATCAGCGGTTCGCCGCCGCTGAAGACCAAAATGGGTTTCCCCATCTGCGCAATGCCGTCGATCATCGCCTTGGCCTCGGTCGTGGTCAGCTCGTCGCGCGTGGCGTCGAGTTCGAGACGTCGGCAATGCTTGCAGCTGAGGTTGCAGGCTGCGGTGGTTTCCCAGAAGACCAGGCGGAGGTCGGCGGCATGCATGCTCAGCAGCCTAGCGAGGCGGGGTAGTCGCGGAACATGATCCCGGTCACGAGGTGCAGGCATGCGTAAAACGAATCAAGCCGGATGCATGGCATCCGGCTTGGTTCTCAAACGGGGTCCAGGGGTAGAACCCCGGGTCGATCCGCGGAGCAGATCGTGGACACCTGGCTAGACGATGACGGCGAAGATGTCGGTCTCTTCCATGACGAGGTACTCCTCGCCGTTGAGCTTGACCTCGGTGCCGGCGTAGCTGCTGAAGAGGATACGATCGCCGGCCTTGAGCTGCATGGCCTGGCGCTTGCCATCCTCAAGGACCTTGCCGGGTCCAACGGCGACAACGGTGCCTTCCTTCGGCTTATCTTTGGCCTTCTCGGGGATGATGATGCCGCCGGTGCTCTTATCGGCGGCGCTGCTGCGCGTGACGATAACGTGCGAGCCGATGGGCTGGAGGGCGGTCTTCGGGGCTGCTGCCATGGGTATGGACTCCTGGTATGGGGATGGAATGAGGTGAGTGGGTGGGTGGGGTCTGGGGAGAGGCGGCTCGCGAAGGAGGGGGACAATGGCGTCAGCCATCCCGTCCTTCGCGACTAAGCCCCTCCCCGGGCTAACAGCTACTTATGAACGGTGAAGTCGGCATCTTTGATGTCGTCGCCGCCCTTGCCGCTTTCTTGCGGGCCGGGGCCCGCATTGGCGCCCGCATTGGCGCCCGCATTGCCGCCCGCCGCGCCAGCTGCCGCCTGGGCAGCCTGCGGATCGGCCTGCTGCTGGGCGCTATAGACGCGCTTGCCGAAGGTCATCGCGGCCTTTTCCAGTTCGCCAACGGCGGCTTCGATGGCGGCGGGGTCCTCGCCATCCTTGATCTTCTCCACCGCGGCGATGGCGGTCTCGATGTCGGCTTTCTCGGTGCCTTCCAGCTTGTCCTTGTGTTCATCGAGCATGTGACGCATCTGGTGGCAGGTCTGCTCGGCCTTGTTCTTGGCCTTGGCGATCTCCTCGCGCTTCTTGTCGGCATCCTCGTTCGCCTTGGCCTCCTGGACCATGCGTTCGATATCGTCCTTCGACATGCCGCTGGAACCCTGGATGGAGATCTTCTGCTCCTTGCCGGTCGCCTTATCGCGCGCCTTCACTTCCAAGATGCCATTGGCATCCAGCTTGAAGGTCACCTCGATCTGCGGCGTGCCGCGCGGCGCGGGCGGCAGGCCGGTCAGATCGAAGTTGCCGAGCTGGCGGTTGTCGCGCGCCATCTTGCGCTCGCCCTGGAAGACCTGGATCGACACCGCCGGCTGGTTGTTGGCCGCGGTCGAGAAGACCTGGGTTTTCTCGGTCGGGATCGTGGTGTTGCGCTCGATCAGGACGGTCATGATGCCGCCCTCGGTCTCGATGCCGAGACTCAGCGGGGTGACGTCGAGCAGCAGGACATCCTTGACCTCGCCGGTCAGCACGCCGCCCTGAACGGCGGCGCCGGCGGCGACCACCTCGTCCGGGTTGACGTTCATCTTCGGGTCTTTACCGAAGATCTCCTTGGCCACGCGCTGGGCGCTAGGCATGCGGGTCGAGCCGCCGACCAGGATGATCTCGTCGACATCGGCGGTCGACAACTTGGCATCCTTGAGGCACTGTTCGCACGGCTTGCGGCATCGATCGATCAGGGCGCGGGTGAGCTCTTCAAAGGTGGCCCGCGACAGCGTTTCGTTGAGGTGCTTGGGCTGGCCGTTCACCATGGTGATGAAGGGCAGCGAGATCTGCGCGGTGGTGACCTGCGACAGCTCCTTCTTGGCCTTCTCGGCGGCCTCCTTGAGGCGCTGGTGGGCCATCGGATCCTTGCGCAGATCCAGGCCGCCGTTCGCCTTCATGAAGCGGTCGGCCATCCATACGATGACCGTGTCGTCGAAGTCATCGCCACCGAGATGAGTGTCGCCGTTGGTTGCAAGTACCTCGACCACGCCGTCGCCGACTTCCAGGATCGACACGTCGAAGGTGCCGCCGCCGAGGTCGAAGATGGCGATCTTGCCGCTCTTGCCCTTGTCAAGGTGGTAGGCCAGGGCGGCCGCTGTCGGCTCGTTGATGATGCGCTTCACGTCCAGTCCGGCGATCTTGCCGGCATCCTTGGTCGCCTGGCGCTGCGCGTCGTTAAAGTAGGCCGGCACGGTGATCACCGCCTCGGTGACCGGCTCGCCAAGGTAGTCCTCGGCCGCCTTCTTCAGGAACTGCAGAATCATCGCGCTGACTTCGGGCGGGGTGTACTGCTTGCCGCGCACGTCGACCTTCACCAGCTCGTCGCGGGCGCCGACGATCTTGTAGGGCACCAGCTTCTCCTCCGACTCGACCTCGGAGTGGCGGCGACCCATGAAGCGCTTGATCGAGAAGACGGTGTTCTCGGGGTTGGTAATGGCCTGGTTGCGCGCCATCTGGCCGATCAGGCGTTCGCCGTTCTCGACGAAGCCGACCACTGACGGGGTAGTGCGCGTGCCTTCCTTGCTGGCGATGATGACCGGCTCGCCGCCTTCCATGACGGCGACGCACGAGTTGGTCGTACCCAGGTCGATGCCGATGATCTTGCCCATGTGATGTTCCTTCAGTGAAAGAGAGTGTTGATGACGGTGTTCAAGCGATCCACTTCGACCGGCTTGGCCAGGAGGGTGACGGCACCCTCGCTGATCGCCGTACGTCCGAGCGCCTCGTCGGCGCGCGCGCTCATCAGCACGACCGGTGGCCGTGGCGGAAGATGTGCGCGGACCCAGCTTAGCAGCTGGAAGCCGGTCATGTCCGGCATGTCGATGTCGGATACCAGCAGGTCCAGGCGCTGACGCTCCAGGACCTTGATCGCCTCGCCGCCAGAGGCGGCGACGCACACATCCCAGCCGAACACATCAAACGCATCGCCTAGAGATTCGCGCACCAGGCGGTCGTCGTCAGCAATGAGCACGATGGGGTGGGCAAGAGCCATGACACCTTTCGTTTAGCATGGGGTGTGCCAAAGCCCGCATGGTCGATATGACGCAAAGAACGATTGCACAACGACTTAAAAACAGAGCCGTTGGTGCCACTAATCGCCCGGCCGGTTGCCGAGTCATTTTGACCCGATAACCGGCCAGCTGCGGTTGTTCAGCCCAACGCCTTGGCGAGCAAGCTCTGCAGGCGCTTGGCGGTGGCGGCGCCATCGCTGACTGTCCCGCCGGCGGCCAGGATGGCCTGGTCGCACAGCAGATGCAGGGCATCGGCAACCTGTGGACGGTTGGCCTCGTCGCCGTGCAGCGCGGTCAGGCGGATGACTAGCGCATGGGTCGGGTTCAGTTCCAGCGTGCGCTTCTGTTCGGGTACACCCTGCCCCATCCGCCGCATCATCGCTTCCATCTGCGCTGACATGGCGTGCTCGTCGGCGACCAAGCAGGCAGGCGAATCAGCGAGACGGCCGGACAGGCGTACATCACCCATGTCAGTCAGCGTCTCCTTGGCGAAGCCAAGGAAGGGCTCGAGCTCTTTGGATTTGGCTTCGAGCGCCTTCTTGGCATCGGCATCAAGCAAATCGCCTGCGCCCTTGGCCGCGTCGACCAGCTTGCGCCCATCAAACTCGTTCAAGTGCTGGATGACCCATTCGTCGACCGGGTCGGCCAGAAACAGCACTTCGCGGCCAGCCTTGACGAAGCCTTCGATCGCCGGGTTGGCCTTGGCCGCGGCCAGATTCGGACCGGTGACATAGATGATCTCACGCTGAGTCTCGGGGCAGCGGCGGATGTAGTCCTCGAGTCCGGTCGGGGCGCGCCCGGCCTCGGCTTCCGTCCAGGTGCTGCGCCAACGGGCCAGCCGCGAGACGCGATCCTTGTTGTCGTGGTCGGTGACGATGCCTTCGCGGATGACCGCACCGAAGGCGCCGTCGATCTTGGCCCAGGCGGCTTTGTCGGCGTCGTCGGTCGATTGCGCCAGCTTCAGCAGGTGATCGATGACACGCTTGCTCAACTGCTTGCGCAGCTGCTCGACCGTCGCCTGCTGCTGCAGGATCTCGCGCGAGACGTTCAGCGGCAGATCATCGGAATCGACCACGCCGCGGACGAACCGCATCCATTCCGGCAGCAGATTCTTGCAGTCGTCCATGATGAAGACGCGACGAACGTACAGCGAGACGCCGCGACGCTCGCGCTCGAACAGGTCAAACGGCTTCTCGGACGGTACGAACAGCAGAGTCGTATACGACAGGCGGCCTTCGACGCTGGCATGGATGCGCGTCGCCGGCTCGTCCCACTGCTTGCAGGCAGACTTGTAGAACGCGTTGTAATCCTCGTCCTTCAGCGATTCTTTCGGCTTGGTCCAGATCGGCGTGCCCGAGTTGACCTGCTCCAGCTCCTTGTCCTTGGCATCCGTCTTGGCCATGCGGATTGGATAGACCACGAAGTCCGACCATTTCTTGACCAGGGCGCGCAGACGCCAAGCGTCGAGGAACTCGTCGGCGTCATCCTTGAGATGCAGCGTGACGGTGGTGCCGCGCGCCGCGCGCTCGATTGTCTCGGTAGCGAAGTTGCCGTCGCCGGTGCTTTCCCAACGCACCGCCTTGTCCGCGCCTAAGTGAGCACTGCGGCTCTCGACCACGACCTTGTCGGCGACCATGAACGCGGCGTAGAAACCCACACCAAACTGGCCGATCAGCTGGGCGTTCTTCTTTTGGTCCTCGCCAAGCTGGCCAAGGAACGACTTGGTGCCGCTCTTGGCGATGGTGCCAAGGTGTTCGATCGCCTCGGCCTCGCTCAGTCCGACCCCGTTGTCGCGGATGACCAGGGTCTTGCCCTCTTTGTCAAACGACACTTCGAGACCGTACTCGCTGTCGCCGGCAGACAGGTTGGGCTCGGTCAAGCTGAGGAAGCGCAGCTTGTCGCAGGCGTCCGAGGCGTTGGAGATGAGCTCGCGCAGGAAGATCTCACGCTCGGAGTAGAGGCTATGGATCATCAGCTGGAGGAGCTGGGTCACTTCGGTCTGGAAGGCGTGCTGGGTCATGTGTCGTTCTGGCGTGGTGGACCGGTGTAGATGCAAAGAATGGGCCAATCCCTCTGCCTGGCCGGACGGCGCACTTCTGCACTTCCGCGCCCCATCACCTGGGCAATGATCCTCGCCTGTGTCCACCATCGCTATCTTCGGCGGCTCCTTCGACCCACCCCACCTGGGACACGCCCTCGCCGCGGCCTGGGCACGCTGGTGCGGCGGTGCCGATCAGGTGTGGGTCTTCCCGGCAGCCAACCATCCCTACGCCAAGGCGCTGACGCCGTGGGAGCAGCGCTGGCGCCTGTGCCAACTCGCCTTCGCCGACCTGCCTTTCGTCAGCTTGCGTGACGACGAGCGTCGCTCGACCGGCTATACCGTCGATCTGGTCGAATTCCTCCAGCGTGAACACCCCGGCCACCGCTGGCTGCTGGTTGGCGGCACCGACACCGCACGTGACATGATCTCCTGGCGGCGTGGCGCCGATTTGGCGCGCCTGGTCGAGATCGTCTGCGTGCCGCGCGGCGGCTTCGACGACCATCCGGGAGCGCTGCCGGCGATCTCCTCAAGTCTGGTACGCGAACGTCTGCGCACCGGTGGCGATATCCGCGGCCTGCTAACACAAACGGTTGCGGACGATATCGCCCGCAACCGTTGGTATCACTGATCAGATTCGAGTCGATTGCGCGCACTACTTGTGCGCGCAATCGGTCGTCGGTCTAGCGGCGCGGGCCACGGTCGTCGCGGCGTCCGCCACGATCACCGCCACGATCACCGCCGTTGAACTCGCGGCGCATCGGGCGCTCGCCCTGCGGCTCTTCGACGAGGCCTTCGGGCTTCGGCAGCAGGGCCTTGCGCGATAGACGGAATTTGCCGGTCCGTTCGTCGACTTCGACCAGCTTGACGTCGATCTCCATGCCGGCGCGGGCGATACCCTCGAGGCTGGCGGTGCGTTCCCACGCCCACTCGCTGATGTGGACGAGCCCTTCGGTCTGGGGCATGAATTCGACAAAGGCGCCGAATTCCTTGATCGAGGTGACCTTGCCCTTGTAGATCGTGCCGGCGGTCGGCATGGTCGTTAGGTCCTTGATCCACATCTTGGCCTTCTCGATCGAGATCAGGTCGGGCGAGGCGATGGTGATGATGCCATCGTCGTCGACGTTGAGCTTGGCCTTGGTCTCTTCCTGGATACGGCGGATGGTCTCGCCACCCTTGCCGATGATCTTGCCGATGAACTCGGGGTCGATCTGGATCTGCACGATCTGCGGAGCGTACTTCGACAGGCCTTGACGGGTCGTCGCGAGGATCTCGTTCATGCAGCCGAGGATGTGCAGGCGGCCCTGACGGGCCTGCTCGAGCGCCTTCGACAGCAGCTCAGCGCTGATGCCGGCGATCTTGATGTCCATCTGCAGGGCGGTGATGCCCTTGCTAGTGCCACAGACCTTGAAGTCCATGTCGCCGTAGTGGTCTTCGTCACCAAGGATGTCAGTGAGCACTGCGGCGCGCTCGCCTTCCTTGACCAGGCCCATCGCGATGCCGGCGACCGGAGCGCTGATCGGCACGCCGCCGGCCATCAGGGCCAGCGAACCGCTGCACACCGTGGCCATCGAGCTGGAGCCGTTCGACTCCAGGATGTCGCTGCACAGGCGGATGCAGTAGGGGAAGTGCTCGGGCGCAGGCAGGACCTGGGCGATGGCACGACGGGCCAGGGCGCCGTGGCCGACTTCGCGACGGCCGGGCGAGCCACGCTTCTCGACTTCACCAACCGAGAAGCCGGGGAAGTTGTAGTGGAGCAGGAAGCGCTCGTTGTACTTCTCCTTCAGGCCGTCGATCAGCTGCTCGTCTTCGCCAGTGCCCAGGGTCAGGGTCATCAGGGCCTGGGTCTCGCCACGGGTGAAGACCACGCTGGAATGCGCGCGCGGGATCACGTCGAGGTCGATGACGATCGGACGGACAGTGGTCAGGTCGCGGCCGTCGACGCGCTTCCCTTCCAGGATCAGTTCGCGGAAAACCACATCCTTGGCGTCGCCGAAGGCGGCCGAGATCTCGGTCTTCAGTGCGGCCTTGGCCGCGTCGTCGCCGGTAGCGGCGGCGAGGTAACGAGTGACCACGGTTTCCTTGAGCGCCTTGACCTTGGCGGCGCGCTCGTGCTTGATCTTGTTGAGCAGCGCGATCTTCAGATCGGCGGTACACTCAGCGACCAGCTTCTTAACCCACGGGCTTTCGACCGGGGTGTCGATCTTCATCTTCGGCTTGCCGACTTTGGCGACCAGTTCGTTGATCGCCGCACAGACCTTCTTGATCTCGCGGTGAGCGAGCATCAGGGCCTCGACCATCACCGATTCGGTAACTTCCTTGGCGCCACACTCAACCATGGTGATCGCGTCATTGGTACCCGCGACGATCAGATCGAGGACACTGCCGCCGCGCTGAGCGCAGCTCGGATTGACCAGGAACTTGCCGTCGACCAGGCCAATGCGCACGGCGCCGATCGGGCCTTCAAACGGGATTGAGCTGATGCACAGGGCGGCGGAGACGCCGACCATCGAGAGGACGTCGGGCTCGTTGACTGCGTCGAAGCTGATGACCACCGACTGGCACGAGGTGTCGCGCTTGTAGCCGGGAGCGAAGAGCGGACGCAGCGGGCGGTCGGTCAGGCGTGAGATCAGGGTCTCGTGGTCGGACGGACGCTGTTCACGGCGGAAGAAGTTGCCGGGGATGCGGCCAGCGGCGTACATCTTTTCACGGTAGTCGACAGTCAGCGGGAAGAAGTCGAGGCCGACGCGCGGCTCGCCGTCGCAGACGGTCGAGAGGACGAAGGTCTCACCGCAGCGGGTGATGACCGAGCCGTTGGCCTGCTTGGCCAGATAACCGGTCTCGATCTCGATCAGCTTGGCATCGAGGCCATCTCCAACGGTCAGCGTGACCGTGGTCTTCTTCATGTTCAGGGCGGAGAGCGCAGTAGTGCGGTCCATGGGAGCTCCATTGGGGCAGGTGCCCCGTGGGTGCCGCGCATCCCTCGGCCTGTCCATATCGGCGTCGGACGTATCCGGCGACGGTAAGGAGAGGCGACCAGGGGCGCAGCTGGGTTGGTGTTCTGGTTGTGAAAGAGGAGAGAGAAAGAGAGATCAAGTATCGGCCGCCGAGGGGTGATGGGCGGATACCATGGGCGAAACCCATCCGCCCACCCCTTCGCCGCCTGGCGGCGAAGGCGAACCCCGACAAAGGCCGCGGAGTCCTAGGGGCAAAGCCCCTAGAACAAAAGCCCTCAGATTTTCTGACGAATGCCAAGCTTGTCGGTGAGCTTGCGGTAGCCCTCGACGTCGGTCTTGTTGATGTACTTCAGCAGCTTGGCTCGGCGGGCAACCATCAGCAAGAGGCCGCGGCGGCTGTGGAAGTCCTTCTTGTGGCCCTTGAGATGCTCGGTGAGCTGCGTGATGCGCTCGGAGAGCAGGGCGACCTGCACGGGGGCCGAACCGGTGTTCGTGGCCTTGCCGCCGAAATCGTTGATCAGTTTGGACTTGGTGGTGGTGTCGAGAGGCATGTGCGCGTCCCCGGTTGTACGGGTGGATGTGAAGGGCCTGGGAGGCGTCCGCGAGAACGCTGACCCACGCCTGGGAGGGCGGAAGGCTATCGGGGGTCGAGCCTGTGGCAACGGCGGAACATCAGGGCCAGAAACGACAAACCCCAGGCAGGCTGCCTGGGGTGACGGACGGCCACGCTGGCCGCGCTCCTGTCGCGAGCCGTTAGGCCATCATCGACTTGATCTTGGCCGCATTCGGGGCGCGGATCACGCCACGGTCGGTGACAATGGCGGTGATCAGCTCGCTCGGGGTGACGTCGAAACCGGGGCTCCACACCGGGACATCGGCCGGGGCGAACAACGCACCACGCGGACGGCGGACGGCGTCGGCTTCGCGCTCTTCCATCGGCATGCGCGAGCCATCGCGCAGCTTGAGATCGAAGCTGGAGTAGGGCGCGGCGACATAGAACGGGATGCGGTGTCCCATGGCCAGAACGGCCAGCTGGTACGCACCGATCTGCCCGGCGCAGTCGCCATTGGCGGCGACGCGGTCGGCACCGACGATGACCGCCTTGACCTGGCCGGTGACCATCAGAGCGGCCGCCATCGAGTCGCAGATCACCGCGACCGGCACGCCGGCGCGTTGCAGCTCAGGAGCAGTCAGGCGGCTGCCCTGCAGCAGCGGCCTGCTTTCGCCGACGAAAACCTGGATCTTACGACCAAGTTGGTGGGCGCGGACGACGCAGCCGAGGGCGGTGCCGACTCCGCCGGTCGCGAGGGCACCAGTGTTGCCAATGGTCAGTACGCCGCCCGACAGCAGCGGGGCGCCGTGGTCGGCGATGCGGGCGCACAATTCCTCATCCTCGCGATGGATGCGCTTGGCCTCCATCAGCAGGCGGGCGCACATTTCCAGCGCGGTGAGGTGGCCGATGTGGCGCTTGAAGCAGGCGCGCTGACGCTCAAGAGCCCAACGCAGATTGATCGGAGTCGATCGCACGGTGGCGAGACGTTCGATCGCTTGATCGATGATCTTGCTCAGGATCGAGCTGCTTTTGCCGGCGGCAGCGGCGGCACGCGGGATGAGATGCAGGACCAGGCCGTAGGCTCCGGCGATGCCGATGGCAGGCGCACCGCGCACGCTCATCTCGCTGATCGCCGTGCGTACACCTTCGAGATCGCGCAGGGCAATGTAGCGTACCGTGCCGGGCAGGCGGGTCTGGTCGAGGACGACGAGTCGGCCGCTCTCCAGTCCGCCATCCCAGGCGAGGCTCTTCAACGGCTTGATCGTGTCAGCGGGCGTGCGAGGCATGGCGAGGCTCCTGGGCAGTCCGGTGAGCATGGATGTCCGCGTCGGTGCGCAACCGCCTCCCCGGCTGCCGGGCAGGTTGCGCTGCCGTACGAGTCTGCTTTGCGGTTGCGGAAGATCCGGTTAAGCTTTCACGATGGCCCGTACGGGCCCCTTACCTGATCCCGGAGACGACATGGCCTTGGCCTCATCAAAATCCACCACTGCCGCACCAACAAACGCAACCAAACCGGCCCCGGCGAACAAGCCTGCGCCAACGAAAACCGCGGCCAAGCGCGCCCTCGATCCGCAGGTCCGCCTGCGGATGATCGCCGAGGCGGCCTACTACATCGCTGAAAAACGTGGCTTTATCCACGGTCATCACGATGTCGACTGGGCAGCGGCCGAGCAGCAGATCGACGCATTGCTTTCTGTGTAAGGGGCGCTGCCCCTTGCCCCGCCGAGGGCTGCCGCCCCCGGAGCCCCCGCCAAGCCCGGCGCACTCACGTGCGCCGTTCGCGGGCACGACGTCGAATGGGCTCGCTGGAAGCCTGCCGCCCAGGACCACACACGGGGACACGCAAGGCGCGGCACGCTTCGGCGCTCGCTCGCCATGGTTCACCTCGCGGCGCGCCTCCTGTGAATTCGAATGCGTTTCAATTCAGACAGGCGAAGAGAGCTACGAGCTCAAGGCCCAGATGGCGCCGGCGATGGCAAGCAGGCCAGCGGCACCAAGCGCCAGCCACGGCAGGATCGAGCCGCCGGTGGTGCCGGCTTTTTCGAGTCGACCGCTCCACTTCTGTACGGCAGAGGCGTCGGCGACCGTACGGCCAGTGCCTGGCTTCTGGATAGCGGTGCCTGAGCGGGCGGGCGAGCCAGATCCCGACTGATTCTTGATGATGCGCGAGGTGGCAACGGCACGCAGCGCTTCGGATCCGGTCTGCTGAGAGACGCCAAGAGCGGCGGCCAGGGCGGCAGCAGAGCCCGGCTGGAGCATGGCAGGGCGACCGCCATCTGGAACAACTGCTGGCAGCAGCTTCGAAGTCTGCACACCGGGGGGACGCTGCGCCGTGCTAGGCGTAGCGACGTCTGCCAGAGGAGTCTGCTGCGCCGAGGGCGGCTTGCGGATCGCCAACGTCGACGGCGGCTTGGTCATCGGCTTCTTGAGGAAGCGGTTGGTGACCGGGGCCGTCTCGCCCAGGACGGCCAGCGCCTTTTCGCAGGCGGTATTGAATGCAGACCAATCGCGGAAACGGTCAGAAGCCCGCTTGCCGAGGGTCGTCATGATCAGCTTGCGGGTGGCTGGGCTGATCACCGGCACCAGCTGGCCCGGATCAGGGATGGGGGAATTGAGGTGAGCCGCCATAACCGCCGCCGCACTGCCACTTTCAAACGGAACCCGGCCGGTAAGCAGATGGAACATCGAGGCGCCCAACGCGTACATGTCGACATGCAGGGTCAGCTGCCGCTCGCATGCGACCTGCTCGGGCGCGATGTAGTTCGGTGTACCCATGATCATGCCGGTCATGGTCAGGCCGTTGCCTTCGTCTTGCTCGGCCGGCTTGGCCAAGCCGAAGTCGATCAATTTGACCTCGTCCCCGCGGTTGAGCAGCCGACGCGGGTCACCACCAGGCGCACGCTGAACCAGGATGTTGGCCGGCTTGATGTCGCGGTGGATCAGGCCTGCCTGCACATGGATGTGTTCGAGGCCACGGCCAACCTGTATGGCCAGTTGCAGGACATCGCTTTCGAAGAACGGTCCATGCTCCTTGAGCAGCCCTTCGAGATCGGGTCCGTTGACGAATTCCATCGCCAGCCACGGGCGACCTTCGTGCTCACCACCGTCAAACGCCCGCGCCACATGGGGGTGATTCAACTTGGACAGGAGGGCGATCTCGCGCTGGAAGCGCGTGGTGAAGGATTCATCTCCGGCATAGCGCTTGGCCACCAGCTTGAGGGCAGCACGCTGCTCACCGCGCTGGGCGAGGAACACCTCGCCCATAGCTCCAGCGCCCAGCTTACGCTGCACCAGCCACCCGCCAATCAGCTGCGGTGGCGCGCTGATGGCGGCAAGGCCGCCATTCAACGCAATCGTATCGCCTGCCGGATTGGTCACGTCAGCTGCCGATGGTAGTGGAGTGGAAACACGAGAGCCCAGAGTGTAGGAAGGCTTATGTGCCGAGGAATGCAAAGGGCCGCACCACCTATACGGCGTCTACTTCACCAAAATGATGCAAATGTTGCAGTGGCACTTATTGACGGCGACATCCGCTACCCCGATTCGGCGTCTGGAAGGTCCTCAATGATCACCGGATCGATCTCGGGCACGACCACCTCGGGTCGATACGCTGCTGCCAGACCGCGCAAGACGGTGTCGACAACCTGAGCCGGATCCGGAGCGTCACGCGCATCGAGCAGCACCTGCCAAGCCTCCTCGCGGGTCAGCCAGCCACGGCCCTGGGCCTGCCACAAGCGCTCGGTCCAGCTCATCGGCCTGATTCCGGTGGCAATTGGACCCCCGGCACTAGTGGCAGGCGGCGGCGCAGTTTCCAGGCTGACTCGCCACTGCCAGCCTGGGTCGACAGGCTCAGCAGCCCGGTTTCCGGGATGATGACATCCTGGGTGTCGGCACGACTGCCACTGAGCGGGTCCCAGCGCTCTACAGTCCACGTCCCGGGAGCTAGTCCCAGGATTACGAACTGACGCGCTGGCGGCGACGGCGTGCCGACTGCTGGTTGTGCTGCCTGCGGATCAGCGGTGTACACCCAGGCACGATCGCTGCCCACCAGCGCACCAACAGCCAGTCCATCGGCGCTGCTGCTGACCGGATGTAATTCAAGACCGCGCGGATCCTCGCCAGCGAGGAAGCGAGACAACGCCGCGTGATGGCGTGTCAGATCCTGATTCTGTACCTGCACATCCCACCACCACGCCCAGCTGGACGCGGCAAGGCCATTGACCCAACTCCACCACAGGGCCTGGCGCAGGTAGACGCCGTCTCGCTCGGCCAGGGCCTGGGCTGGCCGCCAGTCACGGCCTGCCTCGGCGGTCCAACCTGGCTTGCCGGCGATTTGGATGTCACGCGCCACCGCCGCGATGGCGCGCCGTGGATCGGCGTCGTAGCGATGGATGTTGACCAAGTCGAGATAGGGCAGACGCCACAAGGCGCGCAGGTGGCCTGGCTCGGCGACACTGGTGGTAATGGGATGGCGATGGCGGTCGATCCTAGCGAGATGCGCTGACATCTCGGCGTGCCAAGCGACGACATCCTCGTCAGCATGGCGCGGCGCCAGATCCGCTTCGTTGACCAGTTCCCAGGCGAGCAGCCCCGGGTGGTGGCCCCAGCGGGCGCTGACGTAGTCGAGGACTTTGCGGAACCCCTCTCGGGCCTGTCCATCGGTCCAGAAATCGCGCGCGTCGGTGATCGGACCGCCGTGCGCAGCATTGAAGGGGTTGCGGCTCCAGTCGCCGCCGAACCAGCCGTGATAGGTCAGACACAACTGGACGCTCAGACCGCGGGCCGCCGCTGCGTCCAGCAAGCCGTCTATGCTTGCAGCGCTGGCCTGATTGACCGTTTGCAGGTCGCCAGCGACGTCGAGCGGATTGCTCCACGGACACAGCCAGACCCGCACAACTGTGCAGCCATCCCGCTGCAGGCGGTCCAGCCAGGGCGTGTAGTCACCAGCCCAAGCGACGTTCATGCCCAGCGGCCACAGGAAGCTGCCATCACCACGTTCAAACCAGCGGCCGCTGGCATCCAGTCGCGCCGCACCGGGATGCGCTGCATCAGCGCTGACCGTGACGGTTCCGCGCGCCCCCCACTGCCAGGCACCGGCGCCTGTCGCCAGGCCGGGTTCGATGATCCAGACACCCGTCAGGTTGGGCGTGAAGCGCACAGCATAGCGGTAGCGCGGCAGACCCGCCTCGGCGCCGATGCTGATGCAGACGCCATTCTGAAACCAGCGCTCGCCGTCGGGGGCAGTGATCCACGCGCCGCCGGCGACCATGCGCCGCATCAGCCGCTGCGCACCGACCGGCTTGGACAGCTCGGCCGCATGGGCCTCCACCGGCCAGACGACGTCGTAGGTCAACGCCACCGGTTGATTGCGGGCCGCCTGCGCCGGCGGCATCTGCACCGCTTGCAGCGTCGCGGGGTCGCTGCGCCAGCGCCAGGCACCCAACGCCCGTAAATCATCCAACGCCACTGTGACATCGCCCCCCTGCGGACGCACCAACAACAGCAGACGGTCGATGTGCGGTGCAGACTTGGCCCAGGCGGGCAAGGTACGCGGATCCCAGGTCAGCTCGTGCTGCCATGACTTCGACAAGGTGAACGGAGGCGATTCGAGCCAGGTGCCATCAGCGCCGCGCATGGCCACAGCCAACGTGGCGCCTGGTCCGTCAACCAGACGGGCGGACATGCGCAACCCGTCCAGACCACTGGCGTCGAGTTCAATCTCTTTGCGCAATAGGACCTTGCCACGTGAACCGGCATGCGCTCTAACGACCAGGGCAGTGACGCCTTCGACCGCCTCGTTGGTCTGACAGGTCAGCTCGGCGTGGTCGTCGGCGCTGTCGTGCGCCCACATCGGATCACGTTCGAACCCATCCAAAGATACCCATTGGGGCGCAGCTCGATCGCCGCAGCCTACTAGGGCTAGCACAAGACAGATAATACCGGCGAGGCGCATGGCTCCCCGCTCAGGATTTGCGCAGACTGACTTCCAGGCAGAACTTGCCGATCGGGCTGGCAAAGGACACCACGATGCATGGCACCGACTTGCTCTGGGCGGTGATGTAGTTGCGTCCGGTAACCATTTTGGGCAACCCGATCTCGAACTTGTAACCCTTCTGGATCAGGCGGTTCTTGGCGTCACCTGCGATGATGTTGGTCAGTTCGCCAACGCCATCGACCACCGAGGAGGTGATCGTGGTGTATTCCTCGCCGACGAACTTGCTGACCGCGCTGATTGCCACGCCTTCGGGGAAATTCAACACCACGGCACCCACCGCCTCACCGGCCAAGCCGATGATGCCGCTGACCCCGTAGACTTCTTCACCTTCACCCTTGAGGAACACCTTATCGCGCACCGGCGTGGTGTTGCACATGGTGGTGAACGTGTTCACCGTCGCTTCGATGAAAGGGTTGATGTAGTCGACGTTCAGTCCGGCCATGGTTGCCTCGATCAGCACTCTAATGCCGTCGGCAACACGGCGCAAGGGCGGGCGAGAGGGATGGGCATTTGGCCCACAGCCTTAGCATCCCCGCCATGCTGCTGGCCTTCGAGACCTCCTGCGACGACGCCTGCGTGGCCCTGGTCGACCACGGCTGGCAGGTCCTGGCCGAGGCGCGCGCTTCGCAAGAGGACGACCTCGCCAGCTGGGGTGGAGTCGTGCCGGAGATCGTCGCCCGCGGGCATATCGCAGCGCTTCCCGGCCTCGTGGAACGTGTCCTGCATGACAGCGGGAGCCGTCTCGACCAGGTTCAGGCGGTTGCCGTCGCGGCATGGCCCGGCCTGGCCGGCAGCCTGCTCTCGGGCGTCACCGCGGCCAAGGCGATCGCCCTGCGCCGCGGCCTGCCGCTGGTCGCGGTCGACCACATCGCTGCGCATCTGGCCGCTGTGCATCTCGGTCGGCCCGAGGTCGCCTACCCGTTCGTCGGTCTGGTCGCCTCGGGCGGGCACAGCCACCTATATCTCGCACGCGCTCCCGGCGAACTGGATCTGCTTGGCGGAACGATCGACGACGCCGCCGGCGAGGCCTTCGATAAGGCCGCCCAACTGCTCGGCCTGCCCTATCCTGGCGGGCCGCAGATCGACCGGCTGGCCAGCAGCGGCAACCCGTCCGCAGTGGCGCTGCCTCGCTCCTTTCTGCGTGACGGCACCATGCGGCTGTCCTTCGCCGGCTTGAAGACAGCGCTGCTCTACCACGCCCGCGGACCGCTGGGCCGCGATCCCATGCGGCTTGACGAACGCGGCGTTGCTGATGCGTGTGCGTCCTTCCAGGCGGCGGTGGTCGAGATCCTCGCCGACAAGTTGGCGCTGGCCGCCCGCCAGCATGGGGTCCGCACCATCGCCGTTGGCGGCGGAGTGGCCTGCAACAGCGGCCTGCGGAAGGCCCTGAGTGAATTGGCCGGTCGCAACGACTGGACGCTGCTGCTGCCAGAACCACGACACTGCGCCGACAACGCCGCCATGGTCGGAGCCCTCGGCTGGTTCCGCTGGCGCTCTGGAATGCTCGCCCCGCCCGAGCTGGCCCCGCTGCCGACCGGTGTCATAGGCCCGCGTCAGCAGGCGCGAACCGGCAGCGTCCAGCCGCGTTGACCCACTCAGGAAGCAGACCCGTCGTTTGTGTCACACTGGCCGAAGCCCTCGGCGCTCGCGGCTGGCGGCTCTGTATCGTGTCCACACACTTCCTGTCCGCCCAGTGGAGCAGCCATGATGCGTCGTAACCTGCACCGGATCGCCCCCACCTTGCTGGCCCTAGGCCTGCTGCCGGCCGCCGCCTTCGGCGCCGCCAGTTCGGCTGAGCGCGACGCGCATTGGGAAGCGGTCAAATCGCTCATCGAGAACGAATACCGTCTGCCGGCTCAACGTCAGCTGGCCGACTTCCTAAAGGCCGGCTATCCCGAGAGCTCGTGGTACGGCAAGCACCTGACCTGGTTCTTCGACACCCGCTTCGCGCCGTTGGTTACCGACAAGGCACAATCGGCCCAACTGGCTGCCGAGGCGAAGACCCTACAGACGGAACTGGATGCTGCGACAGCCAGCAAGCAGCTGCCCAAGAACCTGCAGGCCGAACTGAGCGGCGGCGGCAAGATCATCCGCCTGGTCAACGATCTCGCCCGGGTGGTCGGCCAGGATCAGTCCCCCGATCGCACCATGCCGATCGAGCGCCGCACCGCCATCAATGCGGTTGCAGCCGCATTGGCTGCTGAAACGACGGCGTTCTTCGCTGAAGGTTCAGCCACGATCAAGGCCCGCGCCAAGTTCGAAGAGGATTTGTGGAATCTCGATGACAAGGATCCAAAATTCCAGAAAGGGGCCCAGGAGTCGGTCGAACTGCGCCTTGAGATCGTCCGTCCGGTCTACTTCGCCCACAAGATGCTGCGAGAGATCGCCGAACGCGGCGAAGATTTCGGCCTGGACCCCAAGCCGGTCCGCGCATTCCTTGAGGCATTCTCGAAGGCCCATGTCAAGACGCTGCAGGACTGGGACTACAACTGGGGCGACTACCAGCCCTACCTGCGCGCCTTTGCAGTCGACGTCGCGGCCCAGGCAGCCCGCTTCAAGACCAAGGGTGTGTCGATCGATGATTTCGCCTCCGACTACATGAAGCTGATCGACATCGATGTAGCCAAGGAATACGGCAGGGACCCAGCAGTTGCCGAGGAGATCCGTACCTTGCAGGCCAAGGATTGGGGCTCGCTCATCGCCTTCTATCGCGAACTCGGCAAGGACGTCGCTCCAAAATACTACCAGGCCGGCCTGGACGTGTTCCAGAATTTCAAAGATCGCACCAAGACCGACAAGCATTTCCGCCTTGACCATGCGAACACCGAACGCGGCGCCGAAGTGGCACGAATCTACTTCCAGGTTGCCCGTCTGCAGCTGGCCAAGGGCGATCCGGCCGCTGCTGGCACCTTCGGGCAGGTTGCTGCAGTTCGCGCCAACCGCTTGGCAGGCAATGCTGCGGTCTGGGCCAATGCGCTGGGCGGGGCCAAGATGGCCACCGCTGGCGGCGGGTGGGGGGCACAACCGGTGGCCGAAGATCCAACGGTCGCGATCGGCACTGCTGCCGGCCTGGCTCGACAAGCCAATTCGAGCGCCAACCCAGTCGAACAACGTAACGCTCAACTCGCTGCGGCGGTCAGTCTGCGTAATGGTGTGCTTGGCCTGGGCAGCGTCAGTTTCGCCGAGACAGCCGACGCCAGCGCTCCCGAACTGTGGTTCCGCTACGCCGAGACACTGTCCAAGCTGGGCCTGCGCTGGCACGCCGCGCTGGTCGCCCAGTCCGGTCTACGCCATCTCGCGGCGCGGACCGCCGAACTGAAGAAAAACCCGTGGCAAGACAAGGCCGGCAAGTGGACCAAGGAAGGCCGCTATATCAGTCCGCTGGCCCGCAATGCGATCACCTACGCCTCGGCGCTGTTGGCGGCCGGCAAAGGCACGGCCATCTCGCAGATCTATGACGAGACCATCACTCTGGTCAACACGGTCAGTCCAGCGGACGGCGGCAAATCACTCGAGCGCATCCAGATCGTCATCGCCTTTCAGGAGAAGGACTGGAAACGCGCTAACGAACTCATCGACACCTACGTGAAGAAGTATCCCGAAGAGCAGTTCGATGGCGCCTCGCTGCGCTCGGTTGTCGCCATGGGCTCGTATGACGTAGCTCCGAAGATGGATCGCAAGGTGATCGCCGACAAGGCGATCGCTGATGCCGAGGCAGTGGCCAAGCTGGCCGACGCAGAGCTGACCAAGAGCCCCGAGGCCGCCCGCAAGCGCGTGCTGCTTAGCGCCAAACGCGACGTGCAGGGCCTGATCGCCTTCTTTGCCCTGCGCGAAGGCCAGGAAACCAAGGTCCTGGAGATGCTCGGACCTGACTATTGGAAGGCGCCACCTGACGACGAGAAGTCGGTGCAGATGCTCGGCTATCTGTGCCAGGCCCTGCGGCAGTGGTATGAAGCCCAGGCCAAGGACGCGACCAAGGGCGTCGACGCCAAGTTGCTGGTCGCCAACTGGCCGAAGGTCCAGGCCGTCTACGAGATCTGGAAGACCCAGAAGGACCGCCTGCCCACCTTCGAAGAACGCATCACCAAACAAGGGGTGCAGATCGCCTGGGTATTCAACGTCATCTCGACCCGGCAGGTGCCGGTGATGCGCACCCAGCCACATGCCCCCGGCGAGCTCGGCGACATCAGTAAAGGCGCCAGCCGCGCCTTTGCCGATCTGATCGAACCGATCCTCACGGCTTCCAGTGAAACCAACAACCTGCTCGCGGTCGGCAACGTGCTGTGGGATCTCGATGAGCACACCCGCGCCGCCCGCCTGTACGTGTTGTTCCTCGCCAAGATTAGCGCCGATCCAGAAGTGGCCGCTCTGCGCGACTCGCCGAAGGACTCGCTGGCGGCGATCGATGCCCCGATCACCGCCCGCCCCGAACTGCGGGCCAAGTGGACCGAGGTGAAAGACCTCCTGATCGACGATCCGAACCTATCGCAGAAGATCATCGAACAGGATCTCAGCGAGGACACGTACGGCGAACGTAAGCGCGATTACGTCAAAGCGATCGAGGCGGTGCGCGCACTGCGTGCCGAAGCAGCAAAGGCCAAGATGTCGCTCGGTGCCGACTTCGCCAAAATCGATGAGGCGCTTACAAAACTTGATGGGCAGATCGCCCAGCTCGGTCGCATGATGTCGGTCACCGCCAAGCTCGCCCTCACCTACCGCGAAGAGGGCAAGACCGACGAAGCGAACAAGCTCTACGACGTGCTGATCGCCTACGACCCGACCAACCCGGATTTCCTCGCCGCCACTGTCGAGCTGGTGATCAAGCAGCTGAAGGACGGCGTCGCGGTTCCCGCCGAGGTGATCGAGAAGACCCGGATCAAGGCGGCACGCGTGCGCGAGTCGGCCCAGAACGGCACCCCGACCTACTGGACGGCGGCGATCCAAGTGCTGGAGCTGTCGCTGTTCATGAAGGACGTCGACATGGTCAACAAGAGCCTGCGCTTCGCCGCGGTCAACCAGTCGACCCCAGCCGACGATTTGCAGATGCTGCCACGCAGCCGGCGCGACGACAAGCGTGTACGCCGGGCTCGCAACGCCCTGTCAGTCGATTTGTGCAAGCGCTACCTGGCGATCTTCACCCAGCCAGGCATCACCACCAAGCCCAGCTTCGCGATCTCCGAGGTCGAGATCGATGGCAAAACCACCCCAGTGTTCACAACCGTCGATGGGCCGAAGTACATCGCCGTCAGTCGTGAGCTGGAGGACGGCAGCACCGTCATCTTCCTATGGGAGGACGGCAAGACACCACCTGCCGAGCCGGAAACCGCCCAGACCCCGGCGGCCGCCGCAGCGCCATCGGCTCCGGCAACGCCGGGCGCAACGCCCGCACCGGAGGCCAAGCCATGATCCGCCATCTGCTCGCCGGCTGTCTCGCTCTCGGCTGTCTCGTCGCCGGCGAAACCGCCTTGCCGCCGCATCAGGGCACCGTCGTCCTCGCCGAACGCTCATTCGCCGGCGTCTGGATCACCTCGGAATCCACCGATGGGGTGGTGCACACCCTGGATGACAAGAAGGA
>JBBQCI010000013.1:0-58909 GCA_038318565.1 Planctomycetota bacterium | reverse complement strand
TCAGGTACCTGGCCGCATCCGCTGGGCGACATCCGGGTTGAGGTGCATGGGACGCATGGCCGGGTAGAGCTGCCAGCAGGGCTGCCTGGCACGCTGGTGCTGGACGGACGCGAGGTGGCGATCCCCGGCTCGCTGAGCTGGTAACCTGTTCGGCTATCCGCCGAACAAACGACGGACCGCTGCGCCAGCGCTTAAGGTCTTGGCGAGAATAGTCGGCGGCACGTCCTTCAGCGCGTCGTGGGCTGCACCCATGGAAACGAAGAACGCACGCATGCGCTGGAGACGATCGCGGACCGCCTCGGGTTCGTTTTCGGCCTGGGCCTGAGCGACGCAGGCGGCAAGTTCGACCGCCGTCGGATCAAACTCGCGACGACGGCGTTCGGCCATGACCCGACGGAACATCTCCCACGGGTCATGCAGGGTTTCAAAGTGATCACGTCGATCGCCCATGATATGCACCGTCTTGACCAGATCCCAACCGGCCAGTTCCTTGAGCGAGGTCGAGACGTTACTGCGCGCTACCGCCAGGGCACCAGTGATATCATCGGCGTTCAGCGGTCGCTCGGCAAGAAAGAGCAGCGCGTGGACCTGCGCCACCGTCCGATTGATGCCCCAGCGCGCACCCATCTCACCCCAATGCAGGACGAAGCGCTGGACGACTGGACGCATCTCGTTCATGCCGGTCGAGGATGGTGAGCCGACCGGCACAGCAAGTTCTGTCCAATCACTGCGGTTATCCCGAACATTCACGACTACACCTCCATCCCGCGCTGATCGACCTGACCATGGCTGGTCCAACGATAGATCCCATCGGTGGTCAGGTAGACCCCATCCACCGTGCAATCACCCCAGGGCGTCCGCAGACGCCCCTCCCAGCCGTGGCAGGCATGGAAGACATTGTCGGCCCGCTTCTCCAGATCGACAACAGCGTAACGCCCAGGCCCAGAGCCAGGTCCATAACTGCGCACCCCGGCGGCAATGAACGCCCCCAGTTGTGCGGCATCCGGAAACAGCTCGGGACTAGGACCGCCGCCTGGCGCGGCGCTCACCTGGACCAAGCCATCTCCGGCGCGCAGATCCAGCCGTCCGGGTCCGCCCAGGTCGCGCAGACCGCCATACACCTGGGGAAAGCCGAGTTTGCCCAAGGCTGGCGCCAGCACGCTGTCGGTGTAGCGGTTGGCCACCCACACCACGGGCGTGCCCGTGCGAGTGTCGCGGCAGGCCACACGCAAAGCGCAATTCATGCTTGCCGGTCCCATATTGAGCGGGGCCCAGATCGGAGCGGCATGGCGCATGCGAATCGCACACAGGGCCAGCACCACGGAATCATCAACCAATTGCGGTTCCAGAAATGGTGCCGGAACGATCTCGCGGAATCGTCGCGGGTGCAGCCGGGCATTGACCATCCAACGCTCCGAGACATCCGCATCCACCGCTGTGATCTCGCGGACTGGCACATGCCAAGTGCGCTTGGTAGCGGGATCCTCGATATCGAGGTAGTCGTCGACGAGGAACATGGCCGTCTCCTTGTATCTGTTGTTTCTGTACAGACAGAAACAACAGATACAATGGAATTTTGCACCGGCCACTCATGGTCCGCGTGCATTCAGGTTGTTTGCTGGTTGCCTACTACAGACGCCAAAGCGGCGCGATGGGCGGAGATGCCATCGATCCCACGCAGATCGCATTCGATCAGACTCATCAGGGTCTGCGCTGCCGCGCAAGCCAAGGCTTCGGCCAATGTGCGTGGACCCGCGCAGCGGACATACGGCATCCCAAACAGCGCAGCGGCGTGGCTGAACTCGCGGGCGTGGTCAGTACGGATCAGTTGGCGATAGCCAGGAACCTGGGCGACCGGCAGGGCGTCGAAAATAGCGCCGCCGCCGTTATTCAGCACGACCACTGCTCCTTGCAGCCCGTCGGCGAGACCTAGCGAGTTGAGGTCGTGTAGCATCGACAAGTCGCCGATCAACGCCAACCCACGGCCACCGGCACGACAGGCACCCAGGAAGCTGGCCATCGTCCCATCGATGCCATTGACGCCGCGATTGGCGAGCACGCGCTGGGATTGCGGACCGGGTGCCAGCACGAGGTTGGCGTCACGGATCGGCATGCTGCTGGCGAGCCACAGCAGGTCGAAACCGGCAGCCTGACAGACCAGAGCAGTTGCAGCAGTGGCATTCCAGCCGGCAACCTTCGGCAAGCCGTTGCACCAAGCCGCCGTCCACGCCGGTTCGGCGCGACCCAATTGAGCAATCAACCCCTCGATAGCACCGGTGTCCGGGTCAACTAGACGTGCCGTGGCGGTGCCGAGGAAATCGTCGTTCCGTGATGTTCCAAGGACGATCTGCGGACAACGCTGCCGACCCAGCCATTCGTAACCCGCTCGGGTCAACGGCGGAGGGCCAACCCGGATGATGATGTCAGGCTGACCAGGCGGCTGACCGTAGAGCGCATCTGGACAGCAGGCCAGATGCGCGATTGCCGGCCGACGCAAACCGCTGGTGGCATCCGCCAACACGGGAAATCCCGTGGCGATGGCCAAGCGATGAATCAGCGCAGCGGGGACAGCCTCGGCAGAACCAGCGACGATCACTCCGCGAGCCGGCCGCTGTAGGACAAGCGCACTGGTGACCCTCGGCGGAGTTGATCGAACGACTGGGCGATCGACCTGCTTGAATGTACCGCCAAGTGGAGCCATCCAGTCTGACGGGATCGGCGGCAGTGGATCGCGCAACGGGACATTCAGGTGCAGCGGACGCCGAGCGCCACGCACCGCATCATGCAGACGCTGACGTAGCGCAGCCATGATAGACGGGTCGGCCAGCGGTTCTCCGACCTCGACGCTGTCAGCAAAGACCCCGAACAGGCCACGCTGAGGCATGGTCTGCGGCGCACCACAATCCTGCATCTCCCATGGCCGATCGGCGGTAATCAGGATCAGCGGCACACCAGCCGCATCGGCTTCGCAGGCGGCCGGCAGCAGATTCGCGACAGCCGTCCCACTGGTTACGCAGACGGCCACCGGGGCGCGCAGTATCTTCGCCATGCCCACAGCATGGAACGCGGCACCGCGCTCGTCGGTGTGCATGGTCAGGCGTTCGCCAAACACCTCCGCGAAGGCGAACAGCAGAGGGCTGTTGCGCGACCCCGGACACCCCACGATGTGACGGCAACCGGCGCGTTCCAACTCCTCAGCCAAGCATCGACCCCACCAGGCGTTGAGATTGGCGTCAGGCATGACCCACGCGCAGACTCTTGCGCACCAGGGCGAGCTTCAGTTCGGTCTCGTCGTACTCCTGCTGCGGATCACTGGTCTCGACCACTCCGCAACCCGCGAAGACACGCGCCATGGTGCGGTCAGGGGACAGCAGCGCTCCGCGCAGTGGAACAATGGCACGGCACGAGTGGGGAGCGATCCAGCCCAGCGCTCCGCAATAGAGTCCTCGGCGCAGCCGTTCATGACGCGCCAGCCAACTGGCTGCTGCGGCAGCAGGCAACCCGCAGGTCGCCGGGGTCGGATGCAATGCCGCTATCACATCGAGATAGTCGGGGTCGGCAAGTTCGGCGGCGATGCGTGTCTCAAGGTGGAACAGCGAACCGCAGCGGCGCGGATGCGGACTGGCCTCTACCGCGAAAGGCCGGCAGCGCGGCCGCAGACATGCGACCAAATGCTCGACCACCAAGCCATGCTCTTTGCGCTCCTTGGTGCTGGAGACCAGCGCCAAGATGCGCGCCAGATCGACCTCTTCGTCATCGCTGGCGCCGCAGGTCCCTGCCAACGCATGCGTCTGGACCACGTTGCCTTGGGCAGCGAGCAGCAGCTCGGGCGTCGCCCCGAGGAACAACGCACCATCCGGGAGATCCTGGGCATAGACGCAGGCACCGTGGCCGGCATTGGCTTTCAACCGCGCCAGTGCGACATCATCGCGATGGTCGGCAGGCAGATGATGGTCTACCGCCCGCGCCACCACCACCTTGCGGAAGGCGCCATCACGGATCAGCCCGGCGGCGTCCTCGACCATGTCCTTGAAACCCGACGGGGTGTGTGGCCATGGGGCGGGTGCATGCTTTGCCGGCGAACACAGCTCGCCTTCCACCTGATCCAGGATGGTGCCGTCACGCTCGATGCGCAGCCGCGACGGCAGCCACAGGCGCGCGCCCGGTACCTCACCCCATGGTGATCCGACTGGACCGGCATCTTCGAAGGCGAGTGCGCCGAGCACATGCGGCAGCGATCCGCGTTGGCCCTCCAGCCGGCCAATCGCGCGGGACAAGCGCATGCCACGACCCGGACCACTGGCGCTGGCCTCCCAGGCAACGCCCTCGGCCAGCACCACCCCGAGGTCATCCCATAGCAGCGTGCGCGGGAAGACCGATTCTGACCAGGCTTGGATCGGATCGCTGATCATCGGGCTACGGCAACGTGCCTCGTCTCACGTATCAGCGTGACCTTCACCTCACCCGGGAATGCCACCTGGTCGGCAATCGCCCGGGTGATGTCGCGTCCCATCTTGGCCATCTCACCGTCTGGCACGGTGTGCTGGTTAACGATCACGCGCAATTCGCGCCCGGCCTGGATGGCGTAGGCCTTTTGCACGCCTGGGAACTTCACCGCGATGTCCTCCAGCTGAGCAAGCCGCTTGAGGTACAGTTCCATGTTCGCCCGGCGAGCGCCTGGACGGGCCGCGCTGATGGCGTCGGCGGCAGCGGCGAGAATGGTGTACGGGGTCAGCGGATCATGACCCTCGTGGTGAGCGAGGGCAGCGTTGGCGACCGTCTCGCTTTCGCCGAAGCGCTTGAGTGCTTCGTAGCCGAGCTGCGGATGGCTGCCTTCCTGCTCGTGGTCGATCGCCTTGCCGATGTCATGGAGCAGTCCGCAGCGCCGGCCAAGCCGCGCATCGAGCCCGAGATCAGCCGCCATCGCGCCGCATAAGAAAGCGACCTCCTGGGTGTGAACCAAGACGTTCTGGCCATAGCTGGTGCGGAAGTGTAGTTTGCCGAGCAGCTTGATCAGCTGCGGATGCAGGCCGCTGACTTCGCAGTGGTAAGCCGACTCCTCGCCCAGGCGGATCAGTTCGCGGTCGAGTTCGCCACGCACCTTGGCGAGCTCCTCCTCGATGCGCGCAGGCTGAATGCGACCGTCTTCGATCAGCCGCTTCAGCGTGCGCACCGCGACTTCGCGGCGGACCGGGTCAAAGCACGAGATGTGGATCAGATCCGGGGCTTCGTCGATGATCACGTCGACGCCGGCGGCGGTCTCGAACGACTTGATGTTGCGGCCTTCCTTGCCGATGATGCGTCCTTTGTACTCCTCGCTGGGCAGCTGGATGCGCGCCGAGGTGGTCTCGGCGGTGTGCTCAGCGGCGTAGCGCTGCACGGCTCGAGCGACGATCTCGATGCCGAGATCCTTCGACCGCTCGTGCAGGGACTTCTCGCGGGCGGCTATGCGGGCGCTCTGCTCGACGGCAAGGGCGGTGTCGAGCTTGGCCATCAACTCGGCCTTGGCGTCGTCCGGAGTCAGGCCGGCGATGCGCGCCAGTTCGGCGGTGACGGTCGCCTCGCTGGCAGCGATCGCCGCTTCACGCTCGCGCATGCGGGCACGTTCGCGCTCGCCATCAGCCTCGCGTTCGCGCAGCTTGCTATCGCGCTCGTCCAACACGGTCAGCTTGCGATCGAGGGAATCCTCACGCGCGGCGATGCCACGCTCGCGGGTGGCCAGTTCACCATCGCGCGACTTGACCGCCGACTCGCGTTTCAGGGCCCGGGCCTCGACCTCGGCGGCGCCCTCCAGTTCGGCAGCCACCCGACGCTGGTCGGCGGCAAGCCTGCTGCGCTCAGTCGCGAGGGCGTGTTCAGCAGCGTCCTTGGCCTCGGTGTTCAGCTTCTGACGCTCGTTTGCCAAAGCCTGGGCCGCGGCAGTCTGCACTTCGCCAGCCAGCTTCTGACGCTCAGCCGCCAGGGTCTGTTCGGCCCCAGCCGTCGCCTGGGCTTGGACCTCGCTTCGGACCTTCGCCGCCACCTGCTCGGTGCGGCTGCGCAGCTCGGCGGCATGGACAGCACCAGAGCGCTGTCGGGACAGCAGATAGCCGATTACGAAGGCAACCAGTCCGATGACCACAAGCAAGATGATGTGCATGAGCCGGGTAGGATAGGATGCCATCCGACCGGACCAAGGGCCACGGAGGGCACCCCTCGGCAGCTTAGCTGGACAGCAGGTGGCTTCCCCACGGCTCCAGATCCACGAAAAGACCGTCGTGGGCCAATTCGGACCCATCGCGGTCCAGACGCAGCGGCTCGCGCACCTCACTGAGGCGCAGCGGGCCAGTGCCCCAATCGAGGCGGATGTGAGCCTGACTGCGGTGGTCTGACCAGTTGACCACGGTCAGCAGGCGCCGGCCGCCGCCTTCCCACTGCCACACCAGCAGGTTGCGATGACTGTGGTTGTCGGGCCAGCCGGCAGTGGGCAGCATGCGCCAGGTGCCCGCCATGGCCGGATGACGGCGGAGTTGCACGAGCAATCGCCAGCTGGCTCGCTGAGCCGGCGCGTCGGGCTCACGGCCCCCCTTTGCCAAAGTCACCGGCACGCGCATGCGGTGGCCGTGTTCCTGGCCGGCATGAAACAGCCACGTACCGGGCAGCGTCGCTACCACTGCCGCAGCTGCCTGCAGCCGAGCGGCCGGAAACGCACCGGAGGCTCTGGACTCGTCATGGTTCTCGAGGAAACGCACCGTGCAGGCCGAACCGTGGGCGCGGGCGCGCACCGCCTGGGCATCGCCATGCCGCAGGGCATCGTACAACGCCTTGTCGTAGGCAGCGTCAAATCCATGCGCGAGGATGTCGCGCTCGCGTCCCCAATAGCATTCACCGATGACGCCGAAGCTGGTGGACTGGCGACGAGCCTCCCCAAGCACTTCGGGCCAATAACCAGGATGACGTGGCGGCAACGCCCGCTCACCCCAGGTGCGGGCGAACACATCGGGCAGGGCCAGCATCGCCATGTCGCAGCGCACTCCATCGCACATCCGCGCGATGCGCGCGAGTTCTGCTCCAGCCGCGGAGCGCAGACCGGGGTGGTTGAGATCCAACTGGACGGTGTCCGGCCACGCCGGGAAGAACGGATCGCGGCCGCAAGCGAGACTGCGACCCTCAACCCGGATAGACTGGTCGGTGCTATCACCGGGAATCGCAAACCGATTCCAGGCATGGTCTGGTGCCACGTGGTTGGGCACCCAGTCCAACCACAATCCCAAGCGATGACGTTCCAGCGCGATGCGCGCGGTGGCCAACGCAGCCTCGCCACCGAAGCGCGGATCAACCCGATAGGAGCGGATGGCGTAGGCCGAACCGCAGACGTCGTGCTTGTCGGCCCAGGCCAGGGCAGTGCGATCTGTCACGAATCCAGAATGAGTCCGCGCGACATGGGCGGCAACCGGACTGCGCTCCCACACGCCCATCAACCAGACCGCATCTGCACCAAGTTCGGCAATGTTGGCCCAGAACCGTTCTGGAACGGTATCAAGGGTCACTGGACGGCGCAGTTTCGCTGCCACGTCATCAAGCCACGCCGCACAGTTAATCTCGTAGAGGACCCGAGGTGGTGCCATGATCAGCGCACTATCGCACCCGGGCAGCGCCGTCCACCGGCGCTTCGGTCACCACTTGCCAGGCCGACAGCGGCAATGCCATGGCCTAGATTCAGGCCCCCTGCCAAGTGACTTGCCGCTGGCCGCTGATGTCGCGGGCTTAGACCTGCTGGGCCTACCATCGTGAGGAATGTCAGGTGTCATTGAGGACGAACGATATGGCTGAGCATCAACTGCACCCCCCCCGCCACGACCACAGCCAAGAGCACGGTCACAGCCACGATCATGGCGTCGGACCAGACGCGGAAGTCCACACTGACCACCACCACGACCATGCACCTGTCTTGCCCGTTCCCGGACAATACCGGGCCTTTGCCATCGGCATTGGACTGAACCTCGGATACGCGGTCATCGAGGCGATCGTCGGCATCAGCGTCGGATCGATGGCTCTGCTTGCGGATGCAGCCCACAATCTGGGTGATGTCCTTGGCTTGGCCTTGGCCTGGGGCGCCGTGTGGATGGCCCAACGACCCGCAACCCGGCGGCGATCTTATGGACATGGCCGGGCGACCATCCTGGCCGCCTGGGGGAACGCGATGCTGGTCTTCCTGGCGGTCGGAGGATTGACCTGGGAAGCCGTCAGTCGGCTTTCCGTGCCGGCACCTGTGCCGGGTGGAACCATGATGATCGTCGCAGGGATCGGCGTGATTGTGAACGTCTTGTCCGCCCTCCTGTTCCTGCGCGGCAGCAGTCACGACCTCAATCGGCGGGGTGCCATGCTGCATCTGTTCATGGATGCCGTCGTCTCGGTCGGGGTCGTCGCCGGCGGGGCGGCGATCATGTGGACTGGATGGAACTGGCTGGACCCGGCCATCGCACTTGCTGTAGGCCTCGTGATCATCGCCGCGACTTGGGGTTTGCTGCGTGATTCAGTGGATCTGATGCTGGATGCAACGCCACGTCATATCGAACCGGACGACGTGTTGGCATTCCTCAGTCGTCAAACCGATGTCATCGGCGTACACGACCTGCATATCTGGGCCCTCAGCACCACTCGCACAGCCTTGACTGGACATGTGGTCATCCGTCCTGGCGGACAAGGTCCGGATCCGATTGCTTTGGCGGATGCATTGCGGCAGACCTTCCGCATCGACCATGCGACTATCCAGGTTGAACTGCATGGCACCTGTCAACTCGACTGCCTTGCCGAACGCCGATCCTCGCCCGCCTGAAACCCGCAACGAACTGGTCAGCGCCTCAGTCCTCGATGACCACCGGATCATCCGGTCCTGGCGGGCCCATCTTCGGCCCAGGCTGCGGTGGCGCGGGCCTGTTCCGAGAGAAAAAACTGGTCTGGACGATGCGCGAGTCGGCGCCGTGGCCGGCCGAGGCCGTGCCGTGATCGTCGTTGATGACCAGACCAAGGACCTTGCCAAGCAGCGGTTCAAGGCGGAGCTGGGCCAGGCGGAGGGACTCCTTGTCAGTGAAGCCATCGCGAATGACCACCAGCACGTCATGGGCGACCCCGCACATCACCAACGACTCGGAGAACGCCAGTGGCGGACTATCGATGATGACATAGCGGTTGCTGCCAGCGAAGGTGGCAAGCAACTCGCGGAACGAGGCGATGCTCGGCAGTTCCATCGTATGCTCGGCTGCGGTCCCCGCCGAAAGCAGTTCGAGATGGTCGTAGCCAGTGGGCACGACCACAGCCTCGCGGTCCTGCAGCAGGTCGCTGACCCCGGCCTCTGCCGTCAGACTGAACTGCCGATGCAGCCCGGGTTGGCGCAGATCGCCATCGATCAGCAGCACCCGGCTGCCACTGGCGGCCAGGGTCATGGCCAGGCGCGCCGCTACCGTGGTACGGCCATCGCCGCTGCTTGGCGAGGTGACGACCATCACGCGTGGCCCTGGGCCGATCTCGCGTTTCAGCTGAATGGTCGAACTGAGCAGGCGGAAGGCTTCGCTGATGACGCCATCAGCTGGACCTGGCACAGCACCTGGCCGGCCTGGAACATGCAGACCGTCGACGTGCGGAATGTAACCAAGAGTCGGCAGGCTGGTGATCTGGCGCACGGCCTCGGGATTCCTGATGCGCCGCTCAAACAACTCGGCGAGCAGAGCCGCACTGACGGCAGCCGCCAGCCCGAGGACGACGCTGGCGAGCACGAACAAAGAACGCCGGACGTTCACTGGCCAGGAGGTGACATGGGGCGGGTCAGCGACGGTCACAGACAGGTGCTGGCGGCGGCTGGCGATCTCCTCCTCCTGGAGGTTGCGATCGACGGCCTGGAACAGCTGCTCCGCGCTTACCGTGGTCAGGCTGAGCGCCTGCAAGTCGATCATGTGTTCGCGGTAGGTCACCAAGGCGACCTCCAGGGCGGCGATACGCTCGGCCAAGCGCTGCTGGCGCCCCACCAGCGCGCGATGCGCGTCGGCCAGTGACGCGGCGGTCATCGCCGCACTCTCGTCCAACTGCACTTTCGCCGCCGCGACCTGCTGAACGGCATCGATCATTTGGGGATGCTCTGGCTTATACTTCTGCGACAGGGTGAAGGCGCGGTTTCGCGATTCCAGCAAGGCCTGCTGCATCTGCACGACCATAGGATCGCGATACACATCGGGGCTGCGCAGCAGGGCTTCCCGCCGCCGGTCGGGATCGATCAGCTTGGCGCATTGCTCCAGCCGCTGCATAACCGCTTCGCTGGCAGCGAGGTCGGATTCCAGTCCGCTCCGAATGGCGTGGAGTGACTCGATCTCAAGCATGAGCAGGTTGCGGTTCGGATCGGCCGAGAGCAGGCCGTTGCCGCGGCGGAACTGCGCCTCCTCGGCACGGCAGCGGGCGAGGTCCTCCCGCGCCTTAGCCACTGCCTTGCCGAGAAAATCCAGGGCGCTGCGCGAGCGGTCATCGATCCGCCGGCGTTCGTTCTCGAGATGACAGCGAATCAGCGAAGCGAGCGCCGCCTGGGCGAGTTCCGGATCGCCGTCAACTAGACTGAGATGCAGGATCCAGTTGTGCTGGTTGGTCTCGACACTCAAACGGTCGAGCAGCAGCTGTGGGCGGTCGCGGCTCTTGGCGTAGGCTGGCGAGGCGTCGAAGCGGGCTACCTCACCCGCGAGGGCTTGGCTGATCACCTGGTGCGACATCAGCAGGGCACTCTGTGTGTTCAGGAGGCTGTACTCGAAGCCTTTTGCGTCCGTATCATCGCCGAGGAAGGCAAGCTGCCGACCGCCTCGTTCGACCACCAGCAGGGCCTCGGCCCGAAATAACGGAGTCACGGTGCAGGAGAGGAACATGACCACGCCTGCCACCACTGCTCCGGCGAGGCCAGCGATCAAGCGGTGCCGCCAGACGGTGGCCAGCAGGGTGGCAAGTGGGACGGCTGTAGTTGTTGGATGGTCGTTCATAGGGGGAGCGGAAGGCAGGTTAGGCTTCTCGGTCTGATCGGACATGGGGGGAACACCCCACACCAGCAGACCTCGCCGCCGGCGTTCCCTCCGGTCAGGAGGCGTGAGTCTAAGCCCGACGGGCGAGGTGGTTGTCGTTCACTAGCCAGGCTTCCGACTCCAGCCAGTCCCTCACGTCGTGTCCGGGAACCGACCCGTGATCGAGGTAGCTAAAGTAAGCGGCGACAGTCTGTGCGTCGGGCGTGGGTTCGTATTCGCCAAAGCCGTAGCCTTCTGAGTCCGGGAAGCGGTCGAGATTGGTGTCGGAGGTATTTTCCATACCCGCATGATATGCGCAGATGCAAGGAACCGCATGGGTGGTTCCGCTGATGAGGATTTACCATTACTATCGGGCGCAACTCAGGTTGCCGATGCGAAACGTAACCATCCATGAACCTGACAGCTGATGGAAGATGCCGGACCATAATGTGAAACGGGCAAGCGGATAATCCAGAGCTGGTAGGGTGAACACCCCAGCGCCAGCGGTACACCTGTCAGATAGCTTGCCGGCGATCCGCGCCTCCGTCACAATGAGGTCGGGGCGATCACACGGCCTACTGGCCAAAACCAAGGGGTTCCCCATGTCTGACAACGTCTTCATCGGCATCGATCTTGGCACCAGTCGCACGACGATTGCGACCTCCACCGGCGTCCACGAGACCGTTTGGTCCTACGTCGGCTACCCCAAGGACCATGTCGCCAAGAAGAAGTTCGGCGGCAGGGACATCATCTTCGGCAAAGAGGCGCTCGACGGCCGCTTGGCGCTGGACCTCTTCCGTCCGATGGCCGGCTCGTCGGTGAAGCACAAGGGAGCGATTGATGACGCCAGGCGCAAGAAGGCGATCAAAGACCTGATCGAGCATGTCGTCGAGGTGGCCCGGATCCCGCACGGGGCGACCATTTACGGCATGATCGGTGCCCCGGCCGAGGCCTCCATCGAAGGCAAGGCCGCCATCCTGTCGGCGGTCGGCGACTGCATCGACTCGGTCATCATCTGCTCGGAGCCGTATGCCGTCGCCTACGGACTCGACTTCATCGACAACACTCTGGTCATCGACAGCGGTGCCGGAACCACTGACCTGTGCCGTCTGCATGGCACCATGCCGAAGCCGGAGGACCAGCGGACGCACGAATTCGCTGGCGATTCTATCGATCAGGAACTGGCCCGGCTGATCAAGGAGAAGTTCCCCGAGGCGCAATTCTCGATTAACATGATCCGCGCCTTCAAGGAGCGGCATTCTTCGGTCTCGACCCGCATGGACCCGGCGATCGTCGACATGCCGGTCGCCGGGCGGCCGCAGAAGTTCGACATTACCGATCTGGTCTACCAGGCCTGCTATACTCTGGTGCCGCCGACTGTTGCCGCGCTGCAGGAATTGATCGCGACCTACGACCCCGAATTCCAGGCACAGATGCGTTCGAATATCCTGCTCGGCGGTGGCGGGTCGGTAATCAAGGGCCTCGGCCTAGCCATCGAAAAGGCGCTGGATGAGTACGGCGGCGGACACGTCACCACGGTTGAGGAGCCGCAGAACGCCGGCGCCAACGGTGCCCTGAAATTCGCCCTCGACATGCCCGACGAGTTCTGGCAAGAATTCCGTTCGAACCGCCGCATGGCGCTGGCGGCGGTGTAGTCCAGGCGGCTAGGCTGCAGTCACCGTCTGCGGCAGTCGCGGAACAGCATGCACTCAAGTTCGCTCCCTATCGTGCGGCCAGTCGACCGCGTACGGCTGCTGCTGTCAGTCTCGGACCCGCTAGCCGTGGCCGGGACTCTCCTCCTCGCAACGCGCCTGCACCCCGAGGCCGGGGTTGGCGACATCGGTCTGTATAACGGCCTTGCCGTGAGCCTGCTGCCCACGGTTGCCCTGCTGTTCCCCGTCCTCGGCGCCTACGCGTCGGAAGGTATGCGGGGTCCGCTGCGTGCCTGCCTGCAGGCGGTCAAAGCGTTGGTCGCGGTCGTCCTCCTGGTCTGGTTGGCGGTATGGACGCTGTCGACCGGCGGCGGAGGGGCCATACTCATGCTCTGGCCTGGATTGGCCCTGCTCGGCATGTTCACCATGCGCGCCGCCGTCTTCTCAGTCCAAGCTTTGAACCGGCAGCCCGGCGATACGCAGCAGTCCGTCCTGCTGGTCGGCCCGGCTCGCCAATGCCTCGCGTTTGCCAAGCATCTGGCCGACCATCCCGGTCTCGGGATGCATGTTGTGGGGACATGTAGCGACGAGTTGATCCTGGATCACGGGGACCTGCCGACGTCCACGGTCGCGGACTGCGCTGGATTGGCGGAACGGCTGTCCTGCCAGCGCATCTTCATCTGCTCGGGACTGGACGATCGCGCGCTGGTGGTGCAGGTGCTGCGACAAACCATCCATCTCGCCATCCCGGTCCACCTCGCCCCAGACCTGTCCGACATCCCGGTGTTCTGCCTGCGCGCCGGTGAACTGGCCGGCCGGCCAGTACTCAATCTCAGCGACAGTCCGCTGTCCGACTGGGCTCTGGCGGTCAAGTGGATCGAAGACAAGGTACTCGGCACTCTGTTCCTGATTATTGCCAGTCCGGTGATGCTGGGCGTGGCGGTGGCGATCAAGGTGGTCAGTCCGGGGCCGGTGCTGTTCTCGCAGCCGCGCCACGGGCTCGGCGGCCGTGAATTCCGCGTCTTCAAGTTCCGCTCCATGCACCATGCTGCCGGTCCATTCGTTCCGCCGGCGCTGGCGCTACGTAGCGAGGCTGTGCCGTTGCGGGTGCCCATTGCTGTCGCGGAAGTGACGGAGGAAGAGGATGAGTTGGATCCGCATGACCTCAGCATCGACTTGCTTGCCTCCGCGATCTCCCCATCCGTCCGTGGAAGTGTCTCGGCCTTTGCCCCACCGCGACCAGCGAAACCTGTTCGACCACGAACCGTCGTTAATGTCTCCTCCGCGGTCGGAGACCTCTCTCCCGACCACTTTAAGCAGGCGACCACTAACGATCCGCGGATCTTCCCGCTCGGCCGCTTCCTCCGCCGCAGTTCGCTCGATGAGCTTCCGCAGTTCTTCAACGTCTTGCTCGGCGACATGTCGATCGTCGGGCCCAGGCCGCATGCCATCCGGCACAATCAGCAGTACATCGTCGAGATCTCCGACCTGATGCGGCGTCATCTGGTCAAGCCAGGCATCACCGGTCTGGCGCAGGTCAGCGGCGCCCGCGGTGAGACCCGCTCGGTCGCGGAGATGCGTTCGCGCATTGCTTTCGACCTCGTTTATATCCGCACCTGGTCGCTACTGCTCGACCTCAAGATCATCGTCATGACGGTTATTCACGGTTTCTTCAACCGCCAGCCGTAGCGAGTAGCACTATGCGCATTGCCATATATTCCCACAACTACTGGCCGGAACCGACCGGCATCCCGTACTACAATACCAGCCTGTGCCGCTGGCTGGCGCAGCGGCGCGGCTGGCAGGTGACGATGCGCACCGGCATGCCGCACTACCCATGGTGGCGGGTGCCAGAGGCGTACGCCAACCGCGACTACCGCCAGGGACGCGGAGATGAGTATGTCGACGGCGTGACGATCGAGCGTGTGCGGCATTTCGTCCCCGCCCCGCCTCCGTCCTGCCTCGGGCGCATGCGCCTCGACGTCAGTTGGCTGCTGGCGGTGGCCTGGCGCAGCCTGTGGACGAAAAGGCGACCTGACGCGGTCGTGCTCATCGCCCCGCCATTCCTCATCGGCCTGCTCGGCCTGTGGCTGCGGCTGCGCTGGCGCGTCCCGGTGGTCTACCATGTTCAGGATCTCCAGGTTGATGCCGCGATCGAACTGGGGATGATGCCGACTATCCTCGCCCGTCTGCTGCTGGCCACCGAGCGGCTGATCCTCAGTAATGTCGATCTGGTGACGACCATCTCCCCGGCGATGCGCCGTCAGCTGCTCGCCAAGACCGAGGGTCGGCGGAGCGTCGGCATGTTCCCCAACTGGGTCGACGGTGAGGCGATGCGTCCGTGGCCGGGCGTCAACCGATTCCGTCGGGCGTGGAATCTGCCGGGCGAGACGATGGTCGCGATGTATGCCGGGAACCTAGGCAGGAAGCAGGGGCTGGAGGTGCTGATCGCCGCCGCCGCCCTGCTGCCGCCGACCGTCACGGTGGTGATCGCCGGGGCGGGTGGCGAGCGCGTCGAGCTGGAGCGGCTCGCCGCCAGCCTGGCGCCCGGCCGCATCCGCTTCTGCGATCTGGTCGAGGCCGTAGACTTGGCCGAGTTCCTGTCCGCTGGCGACATCCACTGTGTAGTCCAGCGCGCGGTCGTCGCCGGGGCGGTAATGCCGTCGAAGCTGCTCAACATCATGGCGGTGGCGCGCCCGATGGTGGTCACGGCGCAGGCCGGGACTGACCTGGCCGAGGCGGTGCAGGCGGCTGCGGCTGGGATTGTCGTGCCGCCAGATGATCCCGCAGCCCTCGCTGCAGCGATCGCCGAGCTTGCTGCGGATCCGGCAAGCCGCGCCGCGGCCGGCGCCTCTGCCCGGACCTGGGTGCTGGACGCGTTCGGCATCGATCGCGTCCTGGCGCGGTTCGCTGCCCGTCTGCGCCAGCTTTCCGCCGGTATCAGAACCGGCGCTCAGCGCTCAACGACGAAGCGCACGCGCTGGCTCCAAGTCTCGCCGCTGCGCAAGAGCGCGATGCGCAAACAACGCACCGGTCCCGAGGCAACCTTAGCGATGCCGGTGGCGAGCGATGCGGTGATCACGGCCTCGACCGTCCCGCCCCAGGATATCCCGATCGTGCCGTTCTCCGTGTTGAACCGCGCCGAGCCGGGAACGGAAGCGACGACCTCGGCGCCAGGTGCCAGTATCAGCAATGGCAGGTTGAGGACTGGAGTCTCCAGGCCGGTCAAAGTGACCTCAACAGTGAGTTCCAAGCTTCCTTCCGACAAACCGTAGGTCCAGCTGACCGGAGCGGCCGGAGCGGCGAGGGCACGGCCGCTGATGCGGAACGCATGGCCCGGGTCAGTCCAGGCCAGCGTGGCCACCTCGCGACCGCTCCACCACAACGCCTTGTCGAGACGCCCGAAGACGCAGGCGTGGGTGAGGTCGTCAGCAGTCGCAACACCATTCTTGCCGAGCGGACTGCCGTCCTCGAAATGGGTGTTGTGCTGCGAGAGCAGAAAGGTGCCGGTGGATGCGCTCCACAGCGCCGATGGCGCACCGCCCATGCGGCAGCTAGCGACCGGCGGCGGGGTTCCTGGCGTACCCCAGAAGACCAGTCCGTAGAGCGCGCCCTGCTTCCACGCGATCTGCCCCGGCACCTCCCATAGCCCAGACGTTGCTCGGCACGGGATCACCGCCGGCGTGGCCACGGTCAGCTTGGCGGCGCGTACGGCTTCATGGGTCCACGCTGCCGGCACACCTCGTCCAGCGTTGGCTGATCTGGCGTCACCAGCTGGGACAATTTCCGCCAGAGCGCGGCGGGCCCAGTCGGCGCGGTTGACGAAGTGCGGCATGAGTCCGGCGACACCGATGCCGTTCGTCGGCTCCGGGGTGAGCAGCCACTGCGCCGCGGCCAGCGGGAAGGCCTGGCGGGCCAGCTTCGTTCCCGGCCAGCCTTGGCCGGCGAATGAGAATATCTTACGCGTCATCATCGCGGTCGGCCCGATGACGGTGCCATCGGGCTGTGGCAGCCAATGGCAGGCGGTAAAGGCCAGGTTCTTCGCGATGGCGTCATGTAGCATGCCTAACACCGCAGGATCGGCGTCGGGCAGGGCGCCGTAATCGCGCCAGGCCTCGACCAGGCAGGTTCCGGAGATGGCGTCGTAATTTCCGTCCGGACCGGAATCCTCGAGAAACCAGCCCGCGGGATGCTGTCCGAACCTGCGCCTGGAGTTCGACGGCTGCGCCAGCAGCTCTCCCACCTGGCGTTCGAACCAGCGGCGGAAACGGATCTCGCCGGTGGCGCGGTACACCGAGAGATGGGCCAGCGTCACATGCCACATCTGGTTGGTCAGATAGCCACGATAGTCGGCCAGCCGGTCGCCTACCGCAATCAGACCATCGCGCCAAATCGCCTCCGCCTCGGCATCAAGATGCGGACGCAGCAGGATATAGGGGCCGGCTAGGGACCCCAGGTAGACGAAGAAAGCGTGGGTTATCGGATAACCGTTGCGTGCGATGTCGCCTTCGCGGATCAGATCGTCGCCCTGCAGGCGGGAGAGATGATGGAAGGCAATCAGGGTCGCCCGGTTGACCAGCGCCTTGCTGCCATGAGCCGGATTCAACGACGTGTCGCTGTCGATTGCCGCGGCCAGTCCGAGGGCGTCGAAGGCCGAGAGCGCCGGACCATGCAGGGTGCCGTCCGCCGCCCCGCCCAGACTGCCGAAACCGATGGCGGCTGGGTCGAGTATCTGTGCTGCGCAGGCAGCGCGCAGACCGGAGAGTGGACCGTAGGCGCCGTAGAGCTGTAGCGCGGCGATCGGATCGGGCAGATCGGCCGGCAGCTTGGCGGGGAAGACCAGATGCGGATCAAGGTCCGTCGCTGTTGCCACTGCCGCCACCATCCAGCGTCGCGCCCGCGCCTGGAGCGGGCCCATGACGATGCGACCGGATTCCTCGCTGGTGCCACCGCGCAGGTCGGCAGCGCTGGCCGGGTCGGGGCAGATAAGCCCTGGCATGCCGTCGATGGCGACGGCTTTGGCTTCTGGCGACACGGCGAGGCGCACCGCCGTCGCGGGCGGCAGTCCCGGCCAACGCCACAATCGACGCGAGCCTTCCAAGGTCCCTGGCAACGGCCCGCCAGCGGCGTCGCTGAGCCCTACGCTTCCGCCGCCGATCGCCTCGATCAGCACCGCGCCGGTGTCGGGGGGAACCCACAGCCAGCCCTCGCGTCCCGTTCCGGCCGTTTGGCCAAGCGCCATCTCGCCGCGCACGCCCCAGGCGATGGCGGGCGGGATGGAGAAGCCGATACGGTCACCGTTGCGCCCGCCTTGCAATGAGACCCGCCAGATGCCCGCTGGACCAGACGGCACTGGCAAGGCGATGCGTGAGCGGACGACGTCTTGCCCAGTCAGTTCGCTCCACGCCACAGTCCGGCCGGCCGGATCCAGGACCGTGAGCAGGGTGATTGGGGGCAGGCCGTCATCCTTGCCTAGGACGGTGGTGCGTTCCACCGTCACTAGCCCTGGTCCCGGCGCCGCATAGCGGGCGAGCACGCCGCAGCCGCTGACCCCGCCGCCCATCTTCCACAGCACACACTCCACCTCAACGCCGCTGGCTGCGGCAATCAGAAGCAGGCTGGCCGACCCGCGCAGGCAAGGTAAAAAAACCTGGCGGATCACGCGCGAACCTGTGCCAACGCCGGCATGCTGCGCCTGACCACCACCACTGCCACGCCGAGGATAAGTGCTGACTCGCACGCCAATGCCATGACCACTGCGGTGGCATCACCGGAGAGTCCGACCAACACGACGGCGCCCACGATCAGGATCGTGTCCAAGACGCTGAGCATAAGGATGCGCGGGAAGACACCGAGCGCCTCGAGATGCGCCTTGGCCAGGGCGTAGGCTAGGCGCAGGCCAAGAGATAGGCCGAGCCAGCGCAGCATGCCCGCCGCCTCGCGCCAACGTTCGCCCCACAAGAGGACCATGGCCCAGGGACCGGCCACCATCACCACGACGGCCAGCGGCACGATGATGTATAGCAGGCGCCGGCACTCGCGCTGCGACGTCTCGCGGAAGTGTTGTGCCGCATCGCGCACGGCGAGGAGGCGGGGGATGACCTCCAGGGCGATCAGTGGTAGGATCAGCACGCCAAGCTGTCCGGCGATGCGGTTGGCAAAGGCGAAGCTGCCGGCCGCGGCGGTTCCGATCAGATTGCCGATGGCGATTGCCGAGCAATTCACCTCGACGCCGACCAGCAGGGAAATTCCGATGGTGGTCAGTAGACGACGTGGCAACCAGGGGGGCATACGCCAGCCACCAGTCAGTGGAGCGGGTTCGAGCCAGGCAAGCAGGACCACCGAGACCAGCACCGCCGCGACCTCTCCGAACACCAGGCTCCACATCCCCGCACCTAGCAGCGCCGAGCCGACCAGAACGAGGCTGCGCGCCAAGCCCTCGCTGACGCTGGCTACGGCGATGGCGCCGCTACGCCCCGACAGCGACAACAGGCTGATGCGTAGATTGGCCATCACCCGCAGCAGCGAGAGCATGGCAAGGCAGGCCAATGGGGCGACGGCGACAGTGAAGCCGATCGCGGGTAATACGACGATGGCGACCACGCAGCTGCCCAACGAACCCACGAGCAGCCAGTTACGCAAGATGCCTGCAGTTGCCGAGGGCTGGTCGCGATCCTGCAACGCCAGGCGGGCATGGTCTGCGGATTGGAACGGGGATGACATGCCGGCGATTCCGGCTGCGACCACGAACAGGCCCACCTGCTCGGGCACGAGCAGGAACCCCACCACCAGTTGGGTGGCGATGGTGAGCGCTCGATTAAAGGCGTTGGCAATCAAGAGCCATGGGACCTTCACCACGATCAGCCCTGGTAGACCGTCAGCAGACGCTCGGCGCAGGTGCGGTCGTTGAAGCTGTGTGCGACATGCGCGGCGATCCTCGCCGGGGCGTTGTCGGCATGCGCAGCGATTATCGCTGCACGGATCTCTAGCACCGACAGCGGATCGACCAGCCGGCCAAAGCCGGTGAAGTAGTCGGGCGGCCCGCCGTTTCTGGTAATGACCACCTCGCAGCCGCGGGCCCCAGCCTCAAGCGCCGACAGGCCGGTACCTTCGTGAATACTGGGCAGGACGAAGACGCGCGAGCGGTAGTAGAGTTCGTCCCGCTCAGCGGCACTGAGGAAGCCGCGGATGCAAATGTTCGGAAAGGGCAGGGCGGCAGCCTGGATCGCCGCCAGATCGCTTTTGGCGCATGGTCCGGCGATGGTCAGCGGCAGTCCGGTCGGACCGGCCGCCGCGATCAGCCGCAGTACATTCTTTCGCGGCTGGCCGAAAGCGCTGAGGTGGAAAATGCCCTCGCGATCGTTGGCCGTGGCGCGCAGCGCATCGACGCTGTCGAGGTCGATGCCGAGATGCACCACATGCACCTTGCCCGGGGCGATGCCGAGTCCGCGCACCACCCGCTCGTGTTCGTGCTGTGAACGCACTACCACTGCATCCGCCAGCTGGGCCTGACGACGGAATTCCCCTTGGACGCTGAATAGCCGCCCACAGACCGTCCCCAGCCAGGCGGCCAGGCGGTAGGACAGCTGGCCCTGGTTGGAATCAATGGTGGTCGAGAAGACCAGCCGACGCGGAGCTGCCTGCTGCGCGACGCTTATGCCGGAAAGCGGTAGGCCGCCAGAAAAGAAATGTACCACATCAAGCGAGCCTCGCTCGACCACCGTCCACGGCGAAAGCAAATCGACCGTATGACCGAGGGTGGACAGACCGCGCTGCTTGAGCAGCGCCTCCTGGCGGACGCCACTGCCCCGGGAGAAGCAGAAATGCGCGGGCAGGACGTAGCCGATACGCATCATCGGCCACCGAGACTGGTCAAAACCATCTCAGAACCGGCGTTCGGGAACGTTGATCATGTCGCCTGGCGCCAGGACTGGATCCTCGCCATCACCCTCGAGGATGGCCACGACATCGACCACCCGTACCGGCTGGCCGGCGCGCAGCAGCTGCACTTGGGACATGCGCGCATACTTGTCGAAGCCGCCGACCAGACTGAGCGCGCGCGTCACGGTCAGGTTCGCCTGGCCGGACGGCACGCTGCCAGGCTGCTTCACCTGTCCAGTGACATAGATGCGACCGAGACGGGCCACCAGGATCAGGTCGTTGGGCAGCAGTGCAACATCGGTCGGCGTGGCGCCATCAATCTGCACCGGCAGGATGGCCGAGCCGCCCTGTCCATCTTCGCGCATGACCAGGATGCGGCGCAGGTCGGCATCATCGGCGAGTCCACCGGCCTCGCCGATGGCGCGGATGGCGCTCGCCGGCGTCGCCGGATCCAGGCGCAACGCGCCCGGCCGGACCACTCCGCCCATCAGGTAGACCCGGCGGGCCGCGTACTCCTTCACCGTCACGGTGACCAGCGCGCGGTTGAGGAAACGGGATTCCAGCTGATCTTGCAGTTGCCGCGCTAAGGCGTCGCTGCTGCTTCCAGCTGGGATGGTGATCTGGCCGAGGAGTGGAAAGCGCACCGTGCCTTCGCCCGGTACGCGCACGTCGCTGGTCAGGTCAGCGTTCTCATACACTTCGATGTGTAGTAGATCTCCGGCCATGAGGGGCTCGTCAGATGGGCTGCTCGAAAGGATTGTTGATGTGGGCGATGTGGACGATGCGGACGATGTGGACGCCACAGTCAGCAGTTCGGCACCGGTCATGGCTGTCGCCAGGCCCAGTAGGGTGAATAGGATGGGGAATCGATGCATATCAGTCTTCCGATCATGGGGCAATCGGGCAGAGCATTCGCCCGGATGGTTGGATCTCAAGTACGCACAACACCTGAGCTGGCGATGGTCGAGTCTGGATCACGGCAGCTGGACCGCCCAGGTCAACGTCATCAGGATCGGCCAAAGCCTTTCGCTGCCCGCCAGGCCAGCGATCCGATCCGGGCCGAGGCGCTGGCGATGTGAAAGTGGCGCAGATAGGCTGGCCGGGCGTTGCTGCGGCAGGTCGCCGCCGCTGTCTCGCCAGCAGCGATCCAGCGGGAGAGTAAACCACTGATACCGACGACGGTGTCGGCCCCGGCCAGACCTGCCCCACCGGCGATTACCTCCGGCCAGATGTTGACCTGGTCGCTGGTCAGGACTGGGCAGCCGCAGGCCAGGGCCTCGGCCACGACGATACCGAAATTCTCCTGGTGACTGGGCAGGCAGAACGCCTCGGCGGTGCGGAAGGCGCCCCATTTCCCAGCCCCACTGAGCATACCGGGCCAGCTCACCCGCTTGGCGATGCCCAAGGATGTAGCCATAGACTGCAGTTTGGCCTGCCAGCCGTCGAGGTCGGGCCCGGCCATCACCAGGTGCCAACGCGGATCGCTGGCACAGACACGAGCGAAGGCGCGCAGCAGCAGGTCACAGCCCTTCTTCTTGTCGATGCGCGAGAGGAACAGCAGCACCCGGCTGCCGGCGGCGGCCGGTACGCGGCGGATGAATTCTGCGACCTGCCCCGGATCCGGTGGCGGCGGATCGTCGATGCCATAGCCGACCACCGTTTCGCTGGCCTGGTACGGCGAAAACGACTGTCGTGCCAGCTCCCGCTCGCGGTCGCACGTGAAGCACACCGCCGCGGCATCGCGCAGCACCCGGCGCTCGGCCCACCACCAGTAGAGCATCTTCTTGAGATGCTTGAGCGGATACTCGCGATTGAACCACGGATCGAGCATGCCATGCGGAAAGACCACATAGGGGACGCCCAGCTGCCGCAGCGCCCGCCAGGCGCCGAAGCTGTGGTACTGCCACAGGCCATTGATGCTGACCAGGTCAAAGGCGCGGGCCTGCGCCCGTACCCAGGGTGTGTAGTCAGGCGCATAGGCGTACTTGCCGCGACCCGGCCCGAGTCCGACCCAGGCGAACGGCAGGCCCCGTTGGGCGAAGGCGTCAGGAGCATCAAGGCTGGCGACCGTGGTCCGGTCGCCATGCGCCGCTCGCTCGTGCGCCAGAGCGGTGATGCCGGCGATCACTCCACCGGAGCGAGGATCGATCGAGGCGACCAGTTCAAGGTAATGCATGGCTCGGATCCTTAGGGCAGGTTGCGCGTAGCGGGCGGTCAAGGAGTGAGCGGCAGAGGCCCAGCACGCGATCGGCCATCGCCGAGGTGGTCAGCGGCGCGACCACGGTGTGAGCGGCCAGGGCCACGCAGGCGTAGCTGGTATCGGACATGGCGTCGAGCTGCCGCATGGCCGCTGCGATGCCTGGCACCGCAGCCTGTTCGCCGCCGGGTGGGGCGGGGAAGCCAAGACCGTTGAGGCCGTCCTGCCAGACCCAGAACTCTGGCATGTGACGGCGTGGATCGGCGCAGGCGATCACCGGAAGGCCGTGGCCGAAGGCGGTGTTGATCGACAACCCCATGGCCAGCGGATGCACCACCGCAGCGGCACCCCGCAGCCAGGCATCGAGCGTCGCTGGGTCATAGACGGCGCCGGTGAAGCCGACAGCGTCACCCAGCGGTTGCGCCAGGGAGCGCAGCGTCGGCATCTCAGGGCCGTCGCCGATAAGCAGCAACCGGCGTTTGCCGCCAGCCTGCCGATAGGCGGCGAAGCCCTGGATCGCGAGGTCGAATCGGTTCTTGGCGACGTGGCGTCCCAGGCACACTAGCGGACCGAGAGCGTACCGGGTAGCGAGGTCATGCGAGGTTGGCGGCGGTGGCAGACGCGACAGGCCATTGTCGAGCCAGGTGAGGCGTTCGGCGCTATGTCGCAGCCGCAGATAGTACTCCGCTTCGCGCCGGGTGTAGAGGATCAGGCCGTCGAAGAGGCGGTGCCACCAGGGCTTGAGCAGCGAGGGCAGCCAGCGCGCGTCAGCCCCGCGGAACTGGCTCCACGCCACCACCGGCCGCCGGCCGCCGAGACGGCGGATAGCCAGCAGCCGGTGCGCCATCAGCGAATGCGGATCGCCCGGCACAACGACCAGCGCCGCGTCTGCGGCCAGCGCATGGACGGTGGGCCAGTCCATCTGGGCGCCCAGCCTAGAGGGGTGCCATGGCACCTCGATCCGCCGGTAAGGTCCCGGGCTGGTATCGTTGGGCGGCGCTCCTGGCATACCGGAGCCATGCGCCACCACCACCTCACCGGGCCAGCGTTCGGCAAGGGAGGTGAAGAAGCCGCGCCGGTATTCGGGCAGGGCCGGCTGGATGATGAGGAGTGTGGTCGATGGGTTCATGGATTGCCGGCACGCTGTGCGCCGGTCGTCCAAGCTAGCTAACAACATCGGCGTGTCCGTTGGGGGAAACACCTGATGCCTGGAACCGGCCAGGAACACACAGTGCCGTCCGACGCCCGCCATGATCAACGCCTCCACCGCCACGCCGCTTCCGGGCGGTCGCACCCAGCAGCGCCGCATGGTGTTCATCGACGTCGCGCGCAGCGCTGCGATTCTGGCCGCGCTTGCCGCGCATGCCGTCGCCGTCTTCGCGGTCTGGCCGGCGGTGCCGCCCGGACTGTTCAAAGCGGCTGGAAACGCCATATTTTTCACCGCCACGCCGACCTTCTTCTTGCTCTTCGGCGTCATGCTCGAGCTGGTCTATGTCCGCCGCCGCGAGCGCGACGGCGCCCTTCCCGTTGCCAGCCGTTTGGCCGTCCGTGCCTGGCAGTGCTGGCTGGGCCTGGTCCTGGGCATGGTGTGCGCCTGGTGGAGTGGCCGTCTTACAGGCGCGCAGTTGCCGGACGCCCTGCTCAATCTCATCGATACGCCCAACTCGGGGATTCTCCGCTTCTACACCGCAGCGCTTCTGCTGTGCATCCCAGTAGTGCTGTTGCGCCCGCGCCTGGGACCCGCCTTACCGCTGGTCCTGGTCGGCGTGATCTGGATCGGCGCTGCACTGCTGCCGCTGCTGCCCTGGCCGGTGGCGGGATCACGCTGGGGCTTCCTCTGCGGCTTCCTCGTCGCGCATCCTCCGACGTGGAGCGGCGGCTCGCTGTGGCACAACCTCAGTGTGGTGTTCCTCGGTATGGCACTCGGTCATCACATGCGCACGCGCCAGGTTCAAGGACTCGTCCCGTTCGGCGGCAGACCGGTGCTGCTGCTGGTTGCCGTTTGCCTCGCCGGTATTGCCGTCTGCGCCATTATCCTTGGTCCGTACGCACTGGCCCAGGGGTATCTCGGCACCGGTCGGACCCTGCGCAGCGTTTGCCATCCTGCCTATTTTCTTATCTCCACGCTGTGTGCCCTGGCGCTCATCGCTCTGGCGCAGCGCTGTTATCCGGTGAGCACGGAGCCAGCGCTGGTCCGACTGCCAATCCTTGCCCTAGGCCGCAACTCGCTGCTCGCCTTCGCGGTCGGCAGCGCGTCGCTCAACTTGATCCCTCCGGATCGGGCCCCGCCGCTGTGGCTGGGCATTTCATTCACGCTGCTCTATCTCGTCGGCGTGATCCTTGTTGCGCGTCTGGCCGATGCGTGGTCGGCGCGACGGAGCGCTCCGTGACCCCGCTGTTCGTAACCCCGCTGTCCGTGGTGCCACAATGGCCCGGCCGCGTGCTCGCTCTGGTCTTCGCTTTTCTGGCCGGCTGTCCGGTGCTGGCCAATCTCGTCGGCACCTACGTTGCCGACGGCAACAGCTTCGCCATCACCGCGGGCATCGCCTGCACTGCCCTCCTGCTCGCTGGGTTCGCCGCTCTGCGTTTGGGTCTTCCGCGCGAAGCCATCACCGGATTGCGCGGACCACTGCTCGCCCTGGCGATCATCGGCCTGGTCTTCTGGACGCACTGGATCCTCGTCAATCTGATCAGTCCATCACCCCAGCCAATGATGCACAATCAGGTACTGCAGGCTGCGGTCTGGATGCTGCTGCCGATGCTGCTGTTCCTGTTTTGGCGGCAGTACATCGATGGATTCCTGGTCCTGCGTATCCTCGTCGTCATCGACTGCATCTTCGTCCTCGGCCTCAGTCTGCGCTGGCTCCTTGATCTCGGCATGTATCAGAGCGGTCGTTGGCATGCAGGCTTCTCCCTGGAGGCGATCCGCAGCGGTCGCTACGCCACCATGGCGTTGTGGGTCTTCGCCCTGGCCTCGCTGTGTCCGGTCGAAGTCATGCCGTCGCGGCTCAAGTTGGCCGCACTCGCCTGCCTGCCTCTGGCGCTGCTCATGATGGTCGCCGCAAACGCTCGCGGTCCGTGGCTGGCGCTGGCCGTCACCGTCGCAGTCACCGGCCTCCCACTGGCCCGCCTGCTGGCTGACCGAATCCGCCGCGACACGCGGGTGCTGGCCGTGGTAGTGCTGGCGGTGGCCGTGGCCGCCGGCTTTGTCGCGTGGCAGATCGCCGGCGTGGAGAGCGATTTCGACCGTCTGGTCACGCTGACCGCGGATGGTGGAAGCGCCGCGGGCAGAGTCACCCTCGTCCACGACCACCTGCAACTGCTCAGAGACACCCCGATGGCCCTAGTGTCCGGTTGCGGCTATGGCCACGGCCTCTTCTATCCTCACAACGTGCTGATTGAGGCCCTGGTCAACGGTGGATTGATCCAGGTCTTCCTGCTCCTCGCCATGTTCGGAGTGGCCATCTACGTATGGCGGTCGCGCCGCGGAGCAGCTGACGTGCCTAGCCTGATGGTCGCCGGCCTGTTCCTGCTCAGTCTGGTCGGCAGCCAGGTGAGCGGCTCGATCGCGGGAGACCTGACCTGGTTTTTCCCCCTCCTCCTCATTCTCGTCACCACAAAACCCAAGCCGGATATCGCATGAGCATGGTGCACGCCGTCATCCCCATGGCCGGCGAAGGCGCGCGCTTCCGCGCGCTTGGCTTTGACCTCCCCAAGCCACTGGTGCCGCTGCAGGGACGACCATTCCTCTACTGGGCGGCGGCCTCGCTGACCTCCTGCTTGCCCTTGGCCTCGTTGACCTTCGTGGTGCTGCGACGGCACATCGAGGCGCATGCCATCGACACGGTCATCCACGCATTCTTCCCGCTGGCGCACATCGTCGTGCTCGACCAACCGCTCAACGGCCCGGTGCTTACCTGCCTGGCGGGCGTGCGCGATCTGGCCGACGGGCGGCCGGTGCTGTTCAACGACTGCGACCACCTGTTCCACAGCCAGGCGCTGGTGCGCTGGGTGAAGTCTGACAGCAACGCGGCTCCGGGTCAGGGCGGCACTCTGGTTTCGTTCACCTCTGACAATCCTGCCTATAGCTATCTCGCCGAGTCTGCGCCTGGCCAGGTCGCCTCTACGATCGAGAAGCGGGTTGCCAGCAACCACGCCATCTGCGGGGCCTACCTCTTCCGCGACCGCGCCACGTTCGTCGCTGCCGCTACGCACCATCTCGATAACTGCCCGTATCACGAGTTCTTCATGAGCGGGGTGTACAATAGCCTGATTGCGCAGGGGCTGACGGTGAACCACCTGCCACTCGACCTGCATTTGTCGTTCGGGACCCCCGAGGAACTGGCCGCTGTCGTCGACCACGACCTCCTGGCGTTCTACCGTGATCAGTGACTGCTCAGGGGCTTCGCCCCCGCGGCCCGGCAGGGCCTACCCCCACGGGCTTGGTCGTGGCTCGGTTTCGTCGCACAGCTCCGAAACCGTGGGCGGATGGGCTTCGCCCATTATACCCGCCCAACGCCACTCGACGCCCGCCACATCGCTGCGCGACGGGGCCCCGGACCTGAGTTGTTACCCGTGATCAATGACCTGCCGCTGTTCCTCGCCGCGATCGCCTGCCTGTTCCTCGGGCATGTGCTCAAGGCGGCGCGCTGGGGGCTGTTCATCAACCCCTTCCAGACAGTGCGCAAGACGCACCTGTTCAGCGCCCTGGCGGTCGGTTACGCCCTGAACGTTGTGGTTCCATTCCGCCTCGGCGAGCTGGCACGGGCCGGCATGCTCACCCGCATGAGCGGGCTTCCGCTCAGCCACGCGCTGTCGACCATCGTCCTCGACCGCATATGCGACTTGCTCGTCGCCATCGGCCTGATGACGGCACTGGTCCTCCTCGGTTGGCTCGACGTTCCACTGGGCTGGTCGCTGCTGATTGGCGGCTTGACCCTGCTGGTGTTGGTGCTGGCGTCGACCAACCATTGGCTGCTCAAGCGCGCCTGCCTCGTCCTGGCCGCACCATTCAATGAGCGGATCCGGCGCTGGCTGCTGATGGCCTGCTGGTCGTTCTTCACCGCAGTGCGCATGCTCACCCGCCGCCGACATCTGGCCAACCTCTTCGTGCTCTACACCCTGGGCATGTGGACCGCCTATCTGGCGGCGCTCTTCCTGGTCAGCCGAGCGGTGCTCGCCGACGATGCGGGCGGCTTTGTGCATCGCCTCGCCGATCACTACCTGCTCAGCAATCTGCCGCGTAGCTACCTCGGACTGCCATGGGCGAGCAGCGAATTGACCTACCTATCCTTCCTCCTCGCTCCGCTGGCGCTGATCCTGCTCTACGGCCTGATCCAGTCGCGGCTGTACCGGGCCATGCCGATCGTCCACCAGTCGATCACGCGGACCTTCGATGGCATGTTCACCGCGTGCGAGCACGTCCGGCTGCTGCCATTTCTTGACGCCGGCGACCAGCACCTCTACCTCCAATCGTTCTTCACCTCGTACGACAACCGCGCGGTCCTGACCCTGCTGGAACAAAACCAGGACATCTCGGTGGTGCGCAACGTCTCGGGCGGATCGAACGCGACCACTATGCTCGTCCTGCGCCAGGACCGTCTGCTCTACCGCAAGTACGCCATTGGAGCGGAGGCTGCCCGTCTGCGCATCCAGCATGCCTGGCTGCGCGACAACGCCGCACGTGTGCCGACGACCCCCATCCTCGCGACGAAGGACGTCGCCGGCTACTTCTCCTATGATATGCCGCATTCGGTCTTTGCCGACGACCTGTTCACCTACATCCACAGCCACGACGTCGATACCAGCTGGAAACTACTCCGCTCGCTGCTTGAGACGGTCACCGATGGGCTGCATCAGCCTACCGTACGGATGGCAGCCCAAGGTAACGTCTCCGCCTACCTGCGGGAGAAGTACCTTGCCAACCTGCGCTTAGTCCTGCAGGCGCCGCGTTGCGCCGTCCTCGCAGCGCCGGAAGAACTGTTGATCAACGACCAGTCCTGCCGCAACCTCAGCTGGTTCGTCGATCGCTTTGACGAGGCTGCCCTCGCCGGATTGCTGGCTGGCGACCGGACCTGCACCGTGCATGGCGACCTGACGGTGGAGAACATCATCGTCGATCCGCGCTCGGATGCCGGCTACTACCTCATTGATCCCAATCCGGTGAATCTTTTCGACTCCGAGATGATCGACTTCGCCAAACTCCGCCAGTCGCTGCATCTTGGCTATGAATTCCTCTGCCGCGAATCGATCTGCCGGGTGCAGGGGCGGACGGTGATCTATCGCCACGCCATCAGCAGGTCCTACCAGGAGCTATGCGGTCGACTCGATGGATTCGTCCTCGAGCGCTTCGGCCGTGCCGGGCTGCGCAGTGTCTGCTTCCATGAGCTGGTGCACTACGCGCGCATGATGCCCTATAAGATCAAGCAGGGCGAAACTACCGCCCACCTGTTCTACGCCGCCCTGGTGGTGCTACACAATCGCTTTCACGAGCGCTTCGATGCCCTGTAGCATCACGGCACTGCTCTTCGATCTCGATGGGACCCTGGTCGATACGTGGGAGGCGAACTACCTCAGCTACCGTGACAGCCTGGCGGAATTCGGCATCACGTGCTCGCGCGAGGCGTTCGCACCATGCTTCGGCGGGCACTGGCGAGATTTTCTTCCGCACCTTGCAGGCACCATCGACCAGCATCGGCTGCTGCTCATCCACCATCGTAAACAGGCGCTATATCCCGGTCACCTTGCCACCGTGCGGGCGAACGCTCCGCTGATCGCCCTGCTGCGCGCTGCCCACCCGGCCTGGACCACCGGCCTGGTTACCACCGCCTCGCGTGGCAATGCGGCTCTGCTGCTGGCCCACCTTGGGATCGCCGACGCCTTCGACTGCATCATCACCGGCGACGACGTATCCCACCCGAAGCCGGCGCCCGACGGTTATCGTCGCTGCCTAGAAGAGCTGAACGCCAGCGCCGCCGGCAGCTTGGCCTTCGAAGATTCCCCCACTGGCATCGCCGCTGCCCGGGCGGCCGGCCTGAGCGTCCTGGTGGTCAACGGCTTCGCCGCCGGGATGGCGTAAGAGTAGGCATACACCCCACTGCCATCAGTTCTGGCCGTGTCATGCTCTCCAAGGTATGTCGCGCCCGCCCAGCCTCCTGACCCCGGCCCCCGACCACGCGCCGTCACGTCGTCTGCCTCCACTGCTTCTTGCAATTGCTCAAGGGCTCCGCCCCCGCGGCCCTGCGGGTCTGCGCCCACGGGGCTCCAGGCCTGGGTTGCCGCTGCTCTTCGCCATGGTGCTTGCCGTCCCAGCGACGAGCGCCGAGGCGATGGAGCCAGTGCCGATTGGCGGGATCGCCGTTCCGCCGGCTGGCAACCTGCGCGATGCCGAGGGCCGCTTCGAGATCCACCCCAAGGCGCTACTCGGCGTCGGCTGGAACAGCTTGGCGGTGGTGCCGCCGGCGCCGAACAGCGGCTCGGATACCTATGCCCGTGGCCTGGTCGGCATCCTCGTACGCTATCATCCAAGTCCCGGACTTGACGCCAACCTTGATGCCGAGATGGAGCGGCTCGATTATCGCCAGCATGCCGAACTGGACACCACCGCCGGTATGCTGAGCGGCGGCTTCAAACGCATCGCACCGGATCTGACCTGGAGCGGAGACGCGGTCTGGCGGCGTTCCCAGGAGACCCTGCTGACCACCGGCGAACAAATCGCCCAGAACCATGCGCGGGTGCGTACGCGGATCGCGCACGACAGCGCGGTGTGGTGGGAGGATGCATCCCTGGCCGTGAGCCGACTCGATTACCTTCAGGCGACCAACACCTTCGACGCCCAGCAAGGTGACCATATCACCGGCGACCTCGGATTGCGGATCGGCATCGCCGAGGGCGATGACCGCTGCTTTCTGGCCGCCCGCAGCCAAGTGGTCCGTTATCCGGTCGACGATCGATTCAACGATTGCACCGCGCTCACCGCCACCGCCGGCTGCGTGCTGATGGCCTCGGCCCGATCCAACCTGCATTTCGAGGCGGGGATGGAGGCGCGTCTGTATGCCGACGACTATCTGCACAATGCCGCCAACGGCGATCGCCAAGTGCTGGCACCGTGGTGGGATCTCGTCGGCACCTGGTCTTGGCGAGAAGGCGACCGCCTGGGCACCCGTCTGTACAGCGACCTTGACAACAGTCTGACCAGCAACGCCACCTGGAGCATGGGCGGCGAGTTGTCCTCGCATATCGAAATGAGCAATCGACTTGCTCTGGAGGCCGTTGTCGACCTCGCGGAAGCCCGCGATGGCGGCATCACCCAAGATCGGGCTGCGCTCCAGCGGCGGATCTTCCAAGGCTCGCTCTCTGGCCAGTACGCCTTGGCCGAGGGCCTGGCGACGCGGCTCCGCGCCACCGCGATCAGAGTCCAGGAAGAAAGCGGCGGCGGTTACGACCGGCTGCTGTTCAGTATCGATCTGGCCTACGTCTACTAAAGGAACTCCATGCACACATCCACCCTGTCCGTCCCTGCACTACCCAGCGAAACGACCTCGAACGTTTCCGTCTGGCCACTGCGCATCAAGCTGGCCCGGGTGGCCTGGGGGCTATTCTCGCCCCTGTTCTGGACGATGTGGGGGCGACTGGCAAGCGGGCTGCGCATCTGGGCGCTGCGTCTGTTCGGCGCCAGGATCGCCCCGTCCTGCCTGGTCTGCGGCGGGGTACGGGTGTGGATGCCGTGGAACCTGACCATGGGCGAGGGCAGCACCCTGGGACCCGAGGTCGAGGTTTACAACTTCGCGCCCATCACCATCGGTGAGCAGACCACCATCAGCCAGTACGTCTACCTGTGTTCTGCGACTCATGACTACACCAGGCCGGACATGCCGCTGATGATGTTTCCGATCCACATCGGGGCAGGAGCGTGGGTGTGCGCACGATCCTTCGTCGGACCGCGGGTGATGATCGGTGACGGCACGGTCATCGGGGCCTGCTCGGTTGTGACGCGAGACATGCCGGCGTGGTCGGTATGCGCGGGCAACCCGTGCCGTCTGATCAAACCCCGGGTAATGCACAGGATGGAGCCATGATTTCGGTCGTTATTCTAACCAAGAACGAAGAGCGTGATCTGCCGGCCTGCCTGGCTGCGGTGTCGTGGTCCGACGACATCCACGTCTACGATTCGCTGTCCAGCGACCGGACCGTCGAGATCGCCAGGGCGCATGGCGCTCAGGTGACGCAGCGCCGCTTCGATAACTGGTCGGCGCATCAGAACTGGGGTCTGGAGCACGTTCCCTTCAAGCATCCCTGGGTCCTCTACGTGGATGCGGACGAGCGCGTGACACCGGCTATGCACGCGGGCCTGCTCGCGGCGGTGGCTGACCCGGGCGATCGGGTGGCCTTCCGCATCGAACGCCGCGACTACTTCATGGGTCGCTGGCTCCGGCACGTACAGGCGACCTCATCCTACATTCGTTTGTTCAAGCCGGCGCACATCCGCTACGAGCGCTTGGTCAACCCAGTGACCCTGGTGGACGGACCGGTCGGGGATGCCGCTGGACACCTCGACCACTTCCCGTTCAGCAAGGGCATCGACCAGTGGTTCGAGCGCCACAACGGCTACAGCCGCATGGAGGCGCAGCAGATCCTTGCCGACCGTGCGGCTGGAAGTTCCTTCAGCCTGTTCAAGGCCCTGTTCGGCAGCAGTCCGCAAGAGCGGCGCCATCACCAGAAGGAGCTGTTCCACCGCCTGCCCTTCCGTCCCACTCTGCAGTTCCTGCTGCTCTACGTGGCCAAGCGTGGGTTCCTCGATGGCCGCGCCGGCTACACCTACGCCCGCATGCGCGGCATCTACGAGGCGATGATCGAGATGAAGGTCGCTGACCTCACCGATGCTGCACGGCGGGCTGAGGATGCCCCCGACTACAAGGTTGCCGAGCCAGGCCTGCTCAGGCCGATGACCGCATTGGCAGCGGAGACGGCGCTGGTCCTGCCATCGCAGAAGACGTAGTTCGCCTTGCCGCGATGACGGAGAGGATCGCCATTGCAGCGGTCGGTGGCGGTGGCCGCGCCGGTAAAGTCCCAGTTGGTGAACTGCAGCTGGCCGGCGACCGGGAACAGCCGCAAGACGTGATCGGTGCGCATGAAGGCATCGCCGGCCAGAATCCGCCCGCTCGTATGCGTGATCATGCCCAGCTGCCAGAAGACGAAGTTGGGATCGGGCGACGCCCAGGTGAAGCCTGGCGCTGACACGCTGTAGCGCAGCGAGGTGTAGTCGTGTCCGGGCCGGTCGTTCATACCGTAGCCGGAATCCCAGGCGGCATCGGCATCAGGGCGGGTGAAGCCGGGACACCAGGTCGCCTTGGCCCAGCTCGCCGCCTGCGCATCAGGCGGATCGTCCTGGCCGAGGTACGGACTAAGCGTGTAGGCCCAAGACACCCGGCCGCTGGCGATGGGCGGCAGTTCCACCGCCGGCAGACAGCCGGAGTTATCGCCGGCATAGGAGAACGCAGCCAAACCGACCTGGCGCAGGTTGTTGCGACAGGAGGTTTCCTGGGCCGCCCGCCGGATCAACCCGATCGTCGGCACAAGCAGGCCGGCGAGCAGGGCGATGATCGCGATGGCCATAAGCAGCTCAATCAGCGTGAAGGCCGCCTGTGAATGCCGCAATGGTGAACGGGGGAGGGTCATGGCTCACCCCGCTGCAACCGGGGTGCGCATCTGGCTGAACATCCAGTTCCACACGTTCCAGTTGGCCCACGTCTTGGACCAGCCGGTTTCAGCCGCCTGGAAGGGGTACAGAGTCAAAACATGCTGGTCGGGTTCCGTCCCGTTCCACAGCTGGTTGCGGCTCCAGGCCCAAGTGCCGCCACTGGCGCGATATGCGGTAGCGGTGTAACCGACGGGAGTCTGGATCGTCACCGTGGCCAACGTCGTCGGTCCACTGCGCGCTGCGGTCAGTAACAGCGACGAAGGATAGCCGCGGGCCGAGGTGCCCACCACCGACTCTCCAGCTACGGTCACCATGGCGAAGGGCTGCGTGTCGCTGCCGCTCCACATGTTGAACACGCTGCTGCCGAAGCTGGTGCCGGAGGCGAACGCCACGGTTGTGCTTCCTTTCACCAAGCTGGCGGATGGCAGAATCGTGATGTCGCCTTTGGGATTGAGCGGTTTGCCGGTCGCCGCGTCGCTGTCGACGGCGAAGCGGTTGCGACTTCCGCCGTAGCCGGGGTAGGTCGCCATGCTGTCCGAGGCGTTGCCGTCCTGGGCGGTCGCCGCGGCGTCGATCCAGCCGATTGAGATGGTGCGGGCGACGGCCGGGTCGGCGAAACTGTGCACCGCCCACATCGGCAGGCCTCTGATCGCCGTCGCCTGCGCCACGCTAGCAGAGGCGACCGCCTCGATCGGCAGGATGGCGGCCAGATCGTCTGGATAGGCCACGGCAAAGCGCAACGCCCCGCTTGCCCCCTCTAGCTGCCCGGTCATGTAGATGCGGTTGAGGTCGACCTTATAGTTGGCTTTGGCGTATTCGACCAGGTTCTTCACGTTCAACGGCTTGGCCCAGTTGGTCGTCACCTGCGCTGCGATGATGATGGCGGGGAAGTCCCAATGCTGGCTGTCCACCTGGTAGAGCGGACCGTGCTTCACCATCTTGGCGTAGAGCTGATGTCCGTTGGCGGTGCTGTCTGTACCATCGCCTGCCTCGCTGGTGTTCGACAGGTAGATCACCAGCGGCCAGACCTTGCTGCCAGTGGGGACATAGCCCTCGGGCAGGTAGTCAACGTAGCCGTACGGTGGTCGGGGTGTGGTCGTATCCACTGGCCTGCTTCGCAGCGAACCTTTGATCACCATGGTCACCATGGCCGTACGCGAGAGGCTCGTGCCGGTAATAGTTGCCGTGACCGTTGTCGCACTCGTTGCAGAAGTGGCGGTGAACAGACCCGTGGTGGTGATTTTGCCGCCGAAGCTGCTGGCCCAGGTGAGCGACGGCTGGGGCGAGACTATCGCACCGGCTGCATCCACCGCCTGGGCGGTGAACTGCCGAGTCTGACCCACGGTCAGGGTGACGGCGGCCGGGGACAACGTCACGCCGGTGGCGACGGTCGTGCCTGGGACGACTGCGGCGCCATACCCGGTCGGGGTCTGGCCCAGCCGTTGGGCCAGCAGCCAGTTCCAGAACGGCAGGTTGGGCGTGCTGCCCGATCCCATGGTCTGGCTCCAACCGCTGTGTCCGCCGCCCTTGCGGATGGTAACCTGCAGTTTCGAACCGGCAGCGAAGGTCTGGCCCGAGGTCCACGTCCAACCACTGGGGCTGGCCGGGTTGAAGGAACCGGTGTAGGTATCGCTCAGTTGGGCCGCCGGGATGGTGCCCCTGGTGTTGAAGCCGCCGGCGGCGATGGCGGCGAGGTCCGGATGGGTGGTTAGGCAGCGGTTCTTGATCGTGGAGGCTGGTGCCGCTCCGCCCTTGGCTGCCTGCTCGAGGTAGCGCGAGATCCCACCGGCGAAGCCCTCGCCGTAGCCGCTCCAGATCCGTCCGGTGCCCAGGATCACTGGCGCGATGCTGTCGTCGCTGCTGTTGATGAACCAAGTGATCATGCCGGCGAATTTGGTGAAGTCGGTGTAGGTGGTGCCGAGGCCGGCGATGTTGGCGAAGGGCACGATCGCCGCCAATTGGTAGGAGGCGGTCTTGCCGTAGCTGTAGGCGTAGCGCGTCACCCCGCCGCCACCGGCGCTATAACCCATAGCGTAGATGCGGTTGGGGTCGATGCGATAGGTGGCGAGCAGATGCCGCATGGTCAGGTCAACGCGCTGGGAATTGAAGGCGGCGCCACCGGAAAGGTTGGACTGCGGCTGGACCACGATCACGCCCTTGTCGCCGAAATAGCTGCTGCCATTGCGGATCAGCGGCAGCGGACCGCCACCGAAGAGGTAGGCGAGCTGGTTCGAGGTCGAGGCGGTCAGCGTCCCGTCGCTGCTGCCGTTACCGACCTCGCCGTTGCCATGCAGACTGAAGACCAGCGGATAGGGCCCACCGCTGGCCGAGTAGCCGTTCGGCAGGAAGACCATGAACGGGAAGGGGTGGTTGTTGTCGTTGACGTAGCCGGCGCCCGGGGCACTGACCGGAGTGATCTGCCCGCCCGCCACCGCGATGGCGCCCTGCGCCGGAGAGGCGAGAAGCGCGAGGATGAGGCAGAGCGCGGCGGTGAAGGGCCACCGTGCGAAACGAAGGGAGACGGCTGAAAATGGGGGGTGTTGGAGAGGCATGACATGCTCCCTTGCGGACAGAAGTTGGCTGGCGGACAGACGTTGGCTGGCGGACAAAAACGCGAACCGACCGAGGCAAAGCAGTACGGTGATCTACGCATCAGGTATACTACGTACATGCGGTCGCTTTCGGCAATAATTTTCTCAGCATTCTACGGATCTGGGCCAAGTGATTGATTCGCCGCCGGGTCGGCATTGTCCCATTCACGGAACGACTTTTAGCCACACGGTTTGCGCCGCGGGCCAAGCAAATTTCAGGAGTCGTCAGCGACCCAGCCGAAGAGTGACGAACAGGGTGGCAGCGCTTCCAAACGCTCGATTGAAAAAACAGTCCCGCCGTGGAACGACCTCCGTCGTCATGATCGGGTCATATTGGCCGTCCAAACCGGCGCTCGGAATTTCCCACGGAGGAACGGCGAAGAAGAAAACTTTAACCACCAGTGGCTTGGCACCCGGCGGTGGCCGGTGGCGGGGCGGTCAGCCAGGCCATGAACAGGTAGTTCGCCAGGAAGGTGCCCGGCGTCACCAGCACCTTGGCGAGCAGCGGAGGCGATCCGACGTATGCGACAAGCGCGCCGACCGCCCAGGAGGCGGTCGCGATGCCGACCACCTGGAAGGCGGCATAAGCGGCGAAGGTCCCGCGCAGCGAGGCACCGCCGTAGCGGAAGATGAGCCGCACGCTGGCGGCGTAGACCCAGATCACCGCCAGGGTGGCGCCGAGCGCATTGGCCAGCCACGGTGCGTTGCCGAGATGGACAAGCAGGCTGAAGACCAGGAAGTCCAAGGCCCAGCCCACTCCGGAGACCACGCCGAAGCGCAACAGTCGCGTGATCTGCATTGCTCAGGACGATCCGGCCGGTGCGCGCACGTGGCTGAACAGCCAGTTCCATGGCGCCGCGTTGTCCCACGTCCTGGTCCACGCCTCGGCAGCGCTCTGGTACCAGAACAGGGTCAGGATCTGCTGATCCGGTTGCGCCTGATCCCAGGCCTGATCACGGTTCCATCCCCAGATTCCGCTCGCCGTTCTGTAGGCAGTGACGTTGTATCCGACCGGCGTGCGGATGGTGATGCCAGTCGTGGAGGCAGGGCCGGTGTAGGCGGTGGTCAGGGTAAGCGAGGTGGGAAAGCCGCGCGCAGAAGTGTAGGCTACCGTCTCGCCCCCGATCAGGACGCGGGCAAATGGCCAGGCGTCGCTGCCGCCCCACATGCCGTGCACGTTGCTGCCAAAGGTGGTGCCGGAGGGAAAGGCGATGGTCCTGCTGCCGGGCAACAGTGCGGCAGCGGCGATGGTGGTGATATCGCCATTAGGATTGAGCGGACGACGGGTGAGCGGGTCGCTGTCGACCGCGAAATGGTTGCGATCACCACCATAGCCAGGATAGGTCGCCATGAGGTCGGAGGTTCCGGCGTAGGCCGCCACCGCCAGGGCGTCGATCCAGCCGATCGAACTGGAACGGGAATATGCTGGATCGGCGAAGCTGTGCGACGCCCACACGGGCAGGTTCCTGATCGTCGTCGCCTGTGCAGCGCTGCTGGCGACGCTGGCTTCGACGGTCAGGACGGCGGCGAGATCGCCCGGATACGCCACCGCGAAGCGCAGGGTGCCGTTCGCCCCTTCCAAGCTGCCGCTCATGTAGATGCGGTTGACGTCGACCCGGTAGTTGGCTTTGGCGTATTCGATCACGTTCTTCACGTTCAGCGGTTTGGCCCAGTTGGTCGTCACCTGGGGTGCGATGATGATGGCGGGGAAGTCCCATTGCCGGACGACCACCTGGCGCAGCGGACCGGATTTCACCAGTTGATTGTATAGCTGATGGCCGTTGGCATCGCTGTCGGTGCCATCTCCGGCCTCACTGATGCTCGGCAGATTGATCACCAGCGGCCAGAGGACGGTACCTCCGTCATAGCCCAGCGGCAGATACTCAAGATAGCCGTATGGCGGCTTGGGCAGGGTGGTGTTCACCGCGCGGACGCGCAGGCTGCCCTCGACCACGCCGGCGAGGTTGCCCCAGCCGTTGAGGATCAGTCCAGGTTCGCTGGCCGGTTGGCTCGGCGCCGGGCTTACCGCCATGGGCACGGTCAGCGGCAACAGTGGCTCGGCCTCGCCTTGGTCATCGACGAGCAGCCCGAGCGGCCCGGCCGGATTGGTACCGGCGAGATAGGTGATCGTCACCGCTCCGGTGAACCCGCGCGAGCCAGTCAGGTCGAGACTCGTCCCGTCCACCCGCACGCCGAGGACGACGGTCGGGCCTGCGGCATCGCTGACAACAAATCCGGGGATGCCGGTGGCGGGCGTGAAGCCGCTGCCGCCGCGCTGGGCTAGGCTGACCCGGATGGTGCCCTGCAGGCTGTCGATGAAGCGGGCTTGGACGATGCGCGGTCCGCCATAGGACGCGCGCAGACCGAGGCTGTGCAGCAAAGTCCGGGCGAAGCGCCGACCGTGGGTGGCTTGGCTAACGCCACCATAATGGCTGGTGGCGTCACTGATCGGGAAGTCGAGGGTTGCACCGGCGAGCAGCACCGAGGTGCCGTTGTCGAGCTGACGATGGGCCTCGCGGATCGCATTGTAGCCGGGGTCGTAGCTGCCTCCATCGATGCGCCGGCCGAGCTGCGACAGCGCGAATACCACCGCGCCGCCGTTGGGCAGGTCCTCAGCGAAGTTGCTGCGCATCTGATTGAAGGCATTGACGTAGTTAGCAGTGCTGGTCCCTGCTACCGCTTCGTTTGCGCCCTGCGAGACGACGACGAATTCGACCCCGCCCGCCGCGATCGCCGCGGACAGCGCCTGGCCGTAGACGGTCGCGGGATCCGCGGGATTGGCACTGTTACGCTGCGACAACGCGTTCCCAGCCGACCCGACCATGTACGTGGTTCCGCTGGCACTTGGCACCAGGCCGATGGGCAGGTTGAGAGCCGCCACCAGGGCGTTGCCCAGGGCCGGCCCGCACGAGGCCTTGCCGCCGCTGATCCACGGATCGGCCATGCGTCGCCAGGTTGACCGGGCATAGAACAGGCCGACCCGGTCGTCAGCGACGGTGAAGGCGTTGTCGCCGAAGCCGAGCATGTTCGACTGGCCAATGCACAGGATGTTGATGCCGACACCCCACTTGGCGCTGCCGTTAGCGCTGGCGGTCACCAAGCCTGTGGCATCGCGCAGTCGGACCTCCAGCCGATACCAGCCACCTTGCGGCACGCTCACGGAGGCGCTGTACACGCCGCCGACGGGAGCCGCCACAATGGTCGTCCAGTTGACCGACGCGGCTCCGCTGGCAACGGTGACGACACGGGCCTGGATATGGTCAGGCGTTCCGTTGTAGGTGCCCGAGATGGTGATCGGTGCCGCAGTGGTGCCGATGACGCGCTGGACGACCTGGCGATCAGCGAGGTCGATGACGGTCACAGGTTGGACAGACACCCGCAGGATGGCAGCAGCGGACAGTGTCTGGCCAAGAGGGTTGACCACCTTGACGGTAAAGGACGCGCCATCGTCGCTCAGCGTCGTGTTCGGGGTGCTGTAGGTCGCGGCGGTGGCGCCGGCGATGACGGTACCGTTGCGCTCCCACTGATACGTCAGCGGCGCGGTCCCGTCAGCCTCGACGCTGAAGTTTGCCGGCAAGCCCACCGAGACCAGGAGTCCCTGCGGCGCCACCCGGATGATCGGGGCCACCCGGGTCTGCTGGCTGAACAGCCAATCCCAGCAGCCGCCGTTGGCATAGGTGTCGCGCCAGCCCTGAACGTGGTTCTGGTACCAGCACATGGTGAAGATGCGCTTGCCCGGCCTGTTCTGGTCCCAGACCTGCCCGCGCTGCCACGACCAGGTTGCGGTCGTGGCATCAAGGTAGGCGGTGGTGTTGTAGCCCACTGGAATCTGCAGGTAGACGTCGCTGACCATCGTCGGACCGGTGTAGGGACGGGTCAGGAATACGCCGTTGGGCTTGCCGAGGGAGATGACGTTCGCCACCAGGTCGTTGCTGGCCAGGACGACTCCCGGCTTCGCGCCCAGGTGCAGCCGGGCGTAGGGCGCGGCCTCGGTGCCACCCCACGAGTTGAACGCCGCGCTGCCAAAGGTGGTCGTGCCGAAGCCGACGAAGCTGCTGCCGGAGGTGAAGGTGGCGCCAAGCACCGTCGTTATTGGTCCGAATGGATTGAGCGGCAGACCGGTCAGCGGATCGGCGTCGGCCGCGGCGTGGTAGCGCTTGCCGGCGTAGCCCGGATAGGTCGCCATCACGTCAGAGCCGCCGACGTCGGCCTGCGTGGTCTGGTCGACCCAGGCGATGCTGCTGGTCCGCGCGATGGACGGATCACTGAAGCAGTGCACCGCCCACATCGGCAGGTCGCGAATGATGGCGCCACTCCCGGTCTTTGGCGTGGTGGCGACCTCGATCGGCAGGATCCCAGCGAGATAGCCGGGATATTGCACGGCGAAGTTGAACACGCCGATCGCCCCATCGCACAGCCCGGTCAGGTAGATGCGCGTGCTGTCGACCCGGTAGTTCGTCTTGGCGTATTCCATCATGGGTTTGAGCGCCGCGGTGTTGGTCCAGAAGCCGGGTTGCTGCGCGGCGATGACAATCCCCGGGAAGTCCCACTGCGCCGCCGTGATCTGATGCAAGGGGCCATGCTTGGTCATGTTGGCGTACAACTGGTTACCGTTGGCGACGGTGTTGGTGCCGTTGCCGATCTCGCCGATGCCGGTGCAGAACACCACCAAAGGCCATACCACGGCCTGGTTGGCAGGGTTGTAGCCCTTCGGCAGGTAGACGACGAACCCCAGCGGAGGTCTGGGCAGGGTCGAGTCGACCGGTTGGGTGGTGACCGTGCCTTCCATCACGCCGGGGATGTTCGTCCAGTTGTTACGACCAAACGATGGCTCGGCAGATTGGGCCGCTGCCAGCAGGAGGAGAACGCCGACCAGTCGGAGAGAGCGCATGGACATGGTTCCGTAGTGGCAAAGGTGATCAGCGAAGTTGACGGTCGGGGGTCCATATGCAGACCCAGGACTCCGTCGCGCTGCGACGAAACCGAGCCACGACAAAGCCCGGTGGGGCAGGCCCGCAGGGCCGCGGGGGCGAAGCCCCAGAGCTAATAGCACAATGCCGAGGGCGAGGCCCGTCGCCGTGCCTGCGCCGCAGCCACCACCGCCTCCGGCGTTCGTCTCTACCGGGCTGGGGGGTACGATCGGTGTAGCGCTGACGTTCAGCAGGGCCGGAGCCGTGGTCACGCTGCCGTTGGCGTTTCCGATCGTCACGGTGAAGGTGCCCCCGTCATCCGCCAGTGTGACGGGATTGATGCTGTAGTTCGCGGTGGTGGCCCCGGCGATGGCGACGGTGCCGCGTTTCCATTGGTAGGTCAGCGGCGGTGAGCCCGTCGCCATCACGGTGAAGCCGGCGCTGGTACCGATCAGCCGCGAGAGCGGCTGTGGCTGTACGATGATCCGTGGAGCGTTCACCAACACCTGGCTGAATAGCCAGTCCCAGCAATCGCCGTTGGAATACGTGTCAATCCAGGCCTGGGAGTGGTTATTGTACCAGCACATGGTGAAGATGAGCCCATCCGGTCGGGTGCGATCCCAGTTCTGGTTGCGTTGCCAGGCCCACGCCGAGGCGTCCACATCATAGTAGGCTGTCGTGTTGTGGCCGATCGGCAGCTGGATGGACATATCCCGGACCGCTGTCGGCCCGGTGTAGGGCTGGGTCAGGAACACTCCATCGGCCTTGCCCAACGCGACCACCAGGCGCGGGGCGTTCTCACCGACCCTGACAGTGAGGGTCTGGTCGCCCTCGACCGCCTGATAGGCGAAGTTGAACTGGTCGGCAGCGTTCGCGATGTCTGCGCCACCGCCCACCACCGTCCAGACTCCGCCTGCCAGTGCTGCCGATCCGCTCAGCAGGGGCGAACCGATATCGACGTCGGTCAGGCTGCCCGGTGACGCGCCGCCCACCTCGAAGCTGCTGAAGGTCTGAGAGTAGGTGGCACTGTTGTTGTGCGAGGTGACCGCCAGACCGGCGAGGCTGGCGCTGCCGGAGAAGTCAACCGTACGGCTGCCCAGCGCGACCCAGTCCGTACCGTTTACGCTGTAGCTGCCGGTGAACGTCGAGCCGTTCCGCACCAGCCGGAGCCACTTCACCGAGGAGGTGCCGCCAGTGCGGGCGCCGAAGCTGGTAGTACCGCCGGTGTTGCTGCGCCATTGCATGAACACCTCATTGTTCGGCCCCTGGGCGACCAGTACCTCCTTGGCGTTGGCGGCGGTCGAATCGCGGAACATCAGTCCGGCCTTGGCCCCGCGGGCGGGCGGCGTGCCGAACACCATCTGGGCGTAGGGCCGTTCCTCGGTGCCGCTCCACGAGTTGAACAAGGCACTACCGAAAACGGACGAGCCGAACGGGATCCAGGTGCTGCCATTGGTCAGGGTGCAGGCAGGCACCCGTATGGCCGGACCGAAGGGATCGATCGGCAGGCCGGTTCCCGCATCGCTATCGACGGCCATGTGGTAGGATAAGCCAGCATACCCCGGGTAGGTCGACATGACTTCGGCGGCGCCGGGCTGGGTGGCCCGGATCACCTGATCGACCCACAGGATGGTCGAAGTGCGGGCGCTTTCGTCGTCGTTGAACGCATGCACGGTCCACATCGGCAGATTAGCGATGGTGGCGGCCTCACCGGGATTCGGACCGGATCCGGCCGCAATCGGAATGATCCCGGCAAGCACACCGGGATGCTGCGAGGCGAAGTTGAGAGCGCCGATGGCGCCATCGCTCAATCCGGTCAGGTAGATGCGCTGCGAGTCGACGCGGTAGCGCGTCTGCAGATAGTCGAACATCGGCTTCAGGATGGTGGCGTTGTTCCACGCGCCGGGCGGCTGCACCGCGATGACGATGGCGGGGAAATCCCAACCCGATTTGATCAGTTGACGGAATGGGCCGTGCCTGCTCATGTTGGTCATCAGTTGGTGGCCATTGGCCACCGTGTCGGTCCCGTCGCCCACCTCGCCGAGGCCAGAGATGAAGACCACCAGCGGCCAGGTCGTCAGCGCATCGCTCTGGTTGTAACCCAATGGCAAATATTCGACGTACCCCAGCGGTGGCCTCGGCGTGGCGACGTCGACCGCCCTGGCCGTGATCGTGCCTTCGAGGGTTCCTGGCACGTTGCTCCAGCCATTGGCGCCGACCGTCGGCTCGGCAGCGGCCAGTACCGTGACGAGCAGACTGGCGAGGATGATGCAGATGGTTTTGGAGTGGCGCATGGTGGTTGACACTATTCGTCTTTTCCGTGGCGATGTTGGGGTGTTCCCCCCACGCACGAAACAGCAGCGCATTCCGAGCATCGCGCGCATGCAACCTTCCCGCCTGAGCTGCCTGTACGGCCTGACAACGCACTCCGTCCGCCTGTGGGCCATGGTAACGGCGGCGGTGCTGGGCGGACTGTGCGTGCGGCTCGCCTGGGGCGGCCTGCCGGTGCAGACCTCCTATCCGTTCGCCACCACTATCCTGCTTGATGCCGGTTCGCGGATCAATGATGGCCAGGTTCCCTACCAAGATTTCCACACCCCGATCGGTTTCACCTACCTGTGGTTGGTCTCGCTCTGTCTGCGGCTGGCTGACGGTTTGCCGCATGCCTTGGCGCTGCTGAGCGCCGGTCTCGGGTTGGTGATCGGGGCGTGGTGCTGGTGGCTGGCCATCGCCCGCTGTCCGCCGGCTCTCGCTGCGGTGGTGGCGCTGCTGGGCGGACTGCTCGCGGCGTCACCTGCACTGTTCGGCTACGGCCCGCTGGAAGTTAGCTACGGCGGCCACTATTCGCGGCTGGCCTGGGCCGTGTTCTTCAGCGTCATCGTCCAGGCGACTCTGCCCGCCCGCGACGCTTTCGGCGTTATCGGCTCTTCCAGCGCCTCCCGCACCTGGGGCGAGGGCGTTGGCCTCGGCCTCTGTCTCGGCCTGCTGCTGGGGACGAAGTTTACCGTGCTGTTTGCTTCCCTGGCGGTGTTGGCCATCGCCTGGTGGTACCGCCGGCCGGATCGTCGTCTGGTGCTCGCGTTGGTGGTCGCGGCCCTCATCGCCACCCTCGCCGGCCTGTACGCCAGCGGAGCGTCGGTGTCTGCCTATCTGCGCGACTGCAGGGGCCTTGGCGGGGCGGTATCGCTGAGCGCCCTGCTGCTGAACTATCAGCGGAAGCTGGATCTCCTCGGCCTGGCCCTGGTCGCAGCGATGGCGATCTGGACCTGGCCGGTGCTGCGCGCCTCCTGGCGCTGGTCCTGGCGTCAGCCGTTGCCCGAGGTTGCGTCGCTGGCGGCGGTGGTGCTCGCGCTCGGGCTGATCATCTCAGCCACCACCGGCATTGAGGACGCCAGCCCTGCCTGCCTGCTCGCGATTCTGATCCTGGCCTGCGGCGGCCCGACGCGCCTGCCTGGGACCATGCTGGTCGCTGGCGCCATGCTCGGTGCCTTCGCTGCCCGGCTCGCGGTGCCGATCCTCAAAGGCCCTTACGCAGCGGCATCGAGCCAACTCGCCCTGACAGCCGGCCCGTGGCGCGGTCTCGACTGTATGCCGGCGGTGCCGGGGACGACGAAGCGCGAGGACCTCATCCGCCAGGTATGGATCCAGCCGCGCAACCTGGTCGACAATCTGTGGTATTTCTACCTCGCCGACGCCGATCGCCTGCTCCGCCCACGGGTCGGACCCGCCGAGCGGGTGCTGTCGATGGACTACATGAATCCATTCCCGTATCTGCTTGACCGCCCAGCCCCGCGTGGCGACCTCCTCTACTGGAGTTTCGACCGCAACGTCACCCCGCAGAACGCCCCGGCGGCGCGCGATCTGTTCGCCGATGCCGATTGGGTGATGGTGCCCAAGCTCGAAGCGTTCAACAACTCCTCAGCCCCCAAGCAGCGCCTCTATCTCGCCTGGATCACCGATCATTACCAGTTGGAGGCAGCCAGCATCTGGTGGGACTGCTACCGCCGCGTGCGCTGAGACTGCCACATCGTAACACTCAGGCCTGGGCGCCCTGTCGCGCAGTGATGGGGCGGGCGCCGACTGGCAGTGGGCAGATAGTCTGGGCGAACCCCTTCCGCCCACAGTTTCGGAACCTAGCGACGAAACCGAGCCGCGACAAAGCTCGTCGGGGCAGGCTCGCAGGGCCACGGATGCGAAGCTCCCGAACTGTCACGCCACGTTATCCATCAGCTGCGACCAGCACCGGCTGTGGGAGGATACGAGGCGGGGCGCTCGCCGGGTTCTGGCCAAGGAAGTTCGACAGGTGCAGGCCTGAAGTATCAGTCGTCGAACCCTCAGAACGCAGACCGACGAAGGCCGGGGCAATCGGGGTCGGGGTCACGCTGTCGGTCACCGTGAGGCGAACGACACCGTCGACCGACAGGCTCAATTGGGCGCCGCTACGCGACAGCACCAGCACGTAGGGCTGGCCGATGGTCAAGGTCTGGGCATAGCTGCCCAACCGGAAGCCGCCGGCAAGCACCCGGTAGATCTGCCACTGCCGGCTGCCGGCATCATAGCGTGCCGAGTCGTACTCGAAGCCGGTCGCAGCGACGCGACCAACCACGCCGGCCCGGTTTCCCGCCTGCAACGAGAGCGGGGTGATGGTCGCGGATACCGCATAGTCGCCCGTCTGCGTTGACGTCGGCAGGTAGTAGGTGCTCCCGGCGGTGGAGTTGCTGCGCACGCGGCGTGCGGGCGTTACCACCAACTGGCCGGTCTGGGCGCTAGAGATGTTCCGCTTCCAGACTCCACCGAGATCAGCGGTGCGGCCCAGCAGATCGGCCGCGATCGTGGCGCTGGCAAACGTATCACGTACGAAACCGTCCGCCGGAACGGTGAAGACCGCCAGCGCAGATCCTGGTATCACCTGTCGGTTGATGCCGGGGCCTTGCCACGCCACCGCAAGATTGTCGCCGCCCGAACCATCCTTCTGCAAGGCTTCGATGTAGTATCGCTGCCCGGCGGTTAGGGTGATGCTCTGCGACCGCTGGCTGGGATACTTGCTCCACTCCCGAGGGGCGGTCCATCCCGATACCGCAGCGACCTTGCGGCGGTTGCTGGCCTGCGCATCGCTGCTCAGCCACAATTCGCCGTGGTCGTCACTGGCGATCCAGAAGGTGTACGCCCCGCTGACCGTGGGGCAGAGGTAGCCGCGCACCCGGGTGCCGTAGTTATTTCCCCAGTTGCTCGGCGTCTCGAACGACGTCAGTACGTCGCAGATGTTCGGCGTGGTACTGAGCGGAATGGCGGCCAGGGCGGTGCCGGCGATCCCGGTCCAGACTTCCCGAGAGATGCGGCCAGAACCGTTGCCGGTGGTGGTCGGCTGGTCGCTGGCGCTGAAAACCTCGCAGAACGCCAGGATGGATTGGTCGTTGTAGTCGCGACCGCCGGTCACCAGCACCGTGCCCGAGGCCAACAGCGATGCCGTGTAGCCGGTATACACCGTTCCCGACGACCTACTGGTCCCACTCCAATTGCCGGTACTCGGGTCGTAGAGTTCGCAAAATCCTTGGCCATCGAAGTAGTTGGCTGCGCCGGTCACAAGCACCCGCCCGCACGGCAGCAGAGTGGCGGTATGTTCCGAACGGTAGGTCGCCATCGATGCCGCGGCGCTCCAGCTGCCGGTGGCCGGATCGTAGAGTTCGCATAACGTCATCCCGAAACCTGCAGCACGTTCCCAGGCCCCGCCGGCGACCAGGACCTTGCCGGAAGGCAGCAGGGTTGCGGTGTGGAAATACCGCCCCGTGGCCATCGAGCCGGTGGCGCGCCAGGTGCCGGCCTGCGGGTCATAGAGCAGGCAACTGGTCAGGTAGCTGCTGGTCCCGACCCAACCCCGCCCGCCAGCGACCAGGACCTTGCCGGAGGGCAGCAAGGTCGCGGTATGGAATTCCTGATCTGCCGGCAAAGAGCCGGCAGGGCTCCAGGTGCCACGGACGGGATCGTAGAGTTCACAGGCCGCTGTGTAGCCGGTCACCAGGACCTTGCCGGAGGGCAGCAGGGTCAATGTGGGATGATACCGGCCTGCCGCCATGGAACCGGTGGCGCTCCAGGTGCCGGCCTGCGGGTCGTAGAGTTCGCACGTTGCCAATGGCGGGTTCTGGTAGTCACCGCCCACCACCAAGACCTTGCCGGACACGAGGAGAATTGCGCTGTGCCAGTACCGCCCCGTCGCCAGGGAGCCGGTCGGGCTCCACCTTCCGGTTCCCGGATCGTAAATCTCGCATCGACTCAGGAAACTCGCCGTCCCATCCGGGTTATCCACATAGCCACCTGCCACCAGGACCTTGCCCGAGAGCAACGTCGTCGCGGTGTGCTGGCTGCGGGCCGTCGACAGGGCGGCGGCGGGGCGCCACGTCGCAACGCAGTTACCCGTCCCCCCCGTCACCGGGTCCTGGCCCGAGGGCAGCAACGTCGCGCTGGGACCACCCGGTTCCGTGGCGCCAAGGGCCAACCCAAGCATGGAAAGTATGACCAAGCTGATTTGGCGGAGGCAGATCATAACCAGCAGACTATGCCGCCTGAATCCGATGGCGCTGGGGTGTTCGCCCCCCCTCATGCCTTGCGCGAGGGCCAACGGTCCGACCCAGGACCGTAGAGCCCTGAAGGGGCCGGCTGAATCGCCGATTGACGACGTTGTCCAAGTAGCGGCTCAACCTCGCCAGGATCACCGACCATTACCGGCTGGAGTCAACCAGCGCGTAGTATGGTTGCCATGGTTCTTCTATGGTTGCTATCGCCGCGCTCCGCCGCCGCCATAGGGTGTTCCCCCCACTGTCTGGCCATGTACAGTCACGCTATATCACGTTCTCAGCCCCGTCAGCCCCGTCAGGAAATCCACATCATACGCTCACAAGCCGTGTCGTATGATGCCAGATCCAGGAGAATGCCCCGCGTGAAAACCGTTCGAACAAGCAAGAAAACTGCAAAAATAAACCTTCCCAAATGCCCCACCGGCATCCAGGGACTTGACGAGATCACTGGCGGCGGCCTGCCGCAAGGCCGGACCACACTGGTCTGCGGTGGCGCCGGCTGCGGCAAGACGCTGTTGGCCACCGAATTCCTCGTCCACGGCGCTGAGCGGTTCAACCAGCCGGGCGTACTGATCGCTTTCGAAGAGACGGAACGCGAATTGACCGCCAACTTCGCCTCGCTGGGCTTCGATCTGGCTGGCCTGGTCGAGCAGAAGAAGCTCGTGATCGATTACGTCCATGTCGAGCGCAGCACGATCCACGAGAGCGGCGACTACGATCTCGAAGGGCTGTTCGTCCGCATCGACCATGCGGTCAAGTCAATCGGTGCCAAGCGCGTGGTGCTCGACACCCTAGAGGCTCTGTTCTCCAGCATCCCCAGCGAGGCCGTCCTGCGCGACGAACTGCGCCGGCTGTTCCGCTGGCTCAAGAGCCGGGGCGTGACGGCAGTGATCACTGCCGAACGCGGCCGCGAGCTGCTGACCCGTCACGGCCTCGAAGAATACGTCTCCGACTGCGTCATTCTGCTCGATCATGAGGTCAACAACCAGATCGCGACCCGCCATCTGCGGGTGGTGAAATACCGCGGTTCGCTGCATGGCACCAACGAGTTCCCCTTCCTCATCGGCAGTCATGGCATCAGCGTCCTGCCGATCACCTCGCTGGCGCTGAATCACCAGTCCTCCAATGAACGGGTAGCGACCGGCATCCTGCGGCTGGATCGCATGCTGGGCGGGCATGGGTTCTTCCGTGGCAGCAGCATCCTGTTGACTGGTCCGCCCGGCACCGGCAAGACGTTGGTCGCCGCCACCTTCGCCCAGGCGGCCTGCCGACGCGGGGAACGGACCCTGTTCTTCTCCTTCGAGGAGTCCCCGGGCCAGATCATCCGCAATGCCCAATCCATCGGCCTGAGCCTTGGACCGCAGGTCAAGCGCGACGTGTTGCGCTTTCATTCCGCGCGGCCCTCGCTGTACGGGCTGGAGATGCACCTGGCGACGATGTTCAAGGAGATCGAAGCTTTCCAGCCCCGCGTCGTCATCGTCGATCTGATCACCAGCCTGCTGGATAGCGGAAGCGACGCCGAGACCCGCGGCATGGTCATCCGGCTGATGGATTTCCTCAAGGGCAGACTGATCACCTCGCTGTTCACCAGCCTGCCGCCTTCCGCGCAGGACTCGTTGCGCAGCGGCATGGCGTTGTCCTCGCTCATGGACGCCTGGCTGTCGCTGCAGGATATCGAAGGCAACGGTGAGCGGAACCGCGTCTTCTACGTGATCAAGTCCCGCGGCATGGCACACTCGAACCAGGTCCGCGAATTTCTCATCTCGGATCGCGGCATCGACGTGGTCGACGCCTACGTCGGCACCAGCGGCGTGCTGACCGGATCCTCCCGTGTCGCGCAGGGCGCTCTCGAGAAAGCCAAGCAGCTGGCCACCCAGTTAGAGGCCGCCCGCCGCAAGCGTGAGTTGGAACGCAAGCGCGAGATGATCGACCGGCAGATCGCCGGACTCCGCGCGGACTACGATGGCGAAACCACAGAACTCCGGCGCATCGACGAGCAGGTCAAGGCCCAGGCGAACGTACTGAGCACCGAGCGGACGGCCTCCGGTGTCCTGCGTCAAGCAGACGATTTGCCGGGTGCAGACGGGCGGATTACTTCCGGACAGGAGAAAGGGCATCCATGAGCCCACGGTCACAAAAACGGTCCGGAATCTCCCCGGAATCGAAACGGCTTCTGGCTTGCCTCGGGCCAGCCCGATCGACCTGCCCATGAACAAGCCTGTTAAAAAGCCGGCAAGTAAGCCCGCCTCGCGTCGGGTCGTAAAGCGCCAGATAAAAGCCAGGCCTGCGGACGGCATGGTCCTGCGATTGTTTGTGGCTGGCGCTACGGCCAGGTCCCATCAGGCCATCGTGCGCCTGCGCGCGCTTTGCGATGCCAACGTCACCCAGCGCTTGGTGCTAGAAGTCATCGACATCTATCAATCCCCTGATCTGGCGCGGGCTTATCAGATCGTCGCGACCCCGACGCTGATCCGGGAGCATCCGGCGCCAGAGCGGCGTTTCATCGGCAACATGGCCGACCTGACTGGCGTATTCACTGACCCAGGCTAAACTGGTCGTGAAGGAGCCTGCAGATGGTCATCGCTCGTAAGCAAAGGCGTCCGGCCGGTTCCCGTGGTGAGATAACCAGACTCCGGGCCAGACTGGCCCATACCGAGGACATGCTGCGCGCCATCCGGGTCGGCGAGATCGACTCGATGGTGGTGGCCGGCGACCATGGTCCGCAGGTCTTCACCCTGGAGGGCGCAGAGCAGACCTACCGGATCTTGATCGAGTCGATGAACGAGGGAGCGCTGACCCTCTCCGCAGACTTGGTGATCCTCTATGCCAACCAATGCTTCGCCAGAATGGTCGGATGCCCGCTGGCCGCGGTCATGGGCACCTCGATCAGTCGGTTCCTTGGTCCCGAGGATCAAGCGAAGCTGCGATCCTGCCTGAAACCAGAGAAAGCGGGTAGAGACAGGGGCGACAAGGTCAGTATGTCGCTGCAGACCGCTGACGGCGCACATCTGCCGGTGCATCTCTCCATTCATCGCTTGGATAGCGGCGTATCGGCCTTGGCGATCGCCAGTGTGGTGGTGACCGACCTGAGCGACGTCCGGCGGACCGAGGGTCAGTTGCGCGCCCTGACCCATCGTGTTGTCCAGGTTCAGGAAGCAGAACGCGAGCGCCTCGCCCTGGAGTTGCACGATCATGTGACCCAGCCGTTATGCGCGATACTGGCCAATTTGCAGGCGCTAGCCGCGCAGTCCGCCAAGGTTGGCGGGCCCGCCAAGGTTGGTGGGCCCGCCAAGGTTGGTGGGCCGATTGGCGGGACAGCGGGAGACAAGACCAAGGCCCTCCGCGATATGGTCAGCCAAAGCGCCCAGGTGGTCGAGCGCATATCTCACGATCTCCGGCCAAGTGTCCTACGCGTGCTGGGACTGACCGTGGTCCTGCGCGACACCGCCGAGAAGTTCACCAAGCGAACGGGACTGCCAGTCAAACTCTCCGTTACCCAGCGTAGCCAGAGCCTGAGCCCCGACATCGAACTGACGCTCTACCGGATCCTACAAGAGGCCTTGGGAAATATCGAACGACACGCGCATGCGCGGACTGTGGCCGTACATCTGCAGTTCCGGCGGGCCAACGTCGAGATGACGATCACCGACGACGGGGTCGGGTTCAATGCGGAACGGCCCCGACAGCAACCAACTGCTACGGGTGGACTCGGATTGCTTGGCATGCACGAACGGGCCAGCTACGTCGGTGGCAGCATCATGGTCACCACCAGTCGCGGCAATGGCACGCGGGTCCTGGTCCACATCCCATTGCCGCCGGTGACAGCATGACTGTCAAACAACAGCGAAGATATCTCTGTTTGGTCACGTACCTGTGGGCCAGGCCCAACGAGTCGACATGGGTGAAACACCCCATAGCAGAAGACCGGGGCTATCTACAGACTGAGCTAGATGGATCAGCGAGAACTCAGCATGGACCTGGACGGACCGTGGCACGGGGGCCTCGCCGGCGGTGACGACGGCACTAGCGGCACAAACAGCCACTCAGGGACGCTGCATCTCGTTGATGGGCGCCACATTGCTGTCCTGCGCCTCATCCACGTCGGCGAGGTCTTCCTCTTCTTCTCGCATGCCGACGGCCCGCACGCCCAGGTCATTCGCCGCGACGAGATCCGCTCGTGGGAGTCGGCGAACGGCCAACCCAAGGGAACCCAGCCGTGATCAGGTTGTTCCAAGCTCGGCTTCAGACGATGGCTCATCCTGCAGATCCGTGGCTTCGTCGAGGTAGCGCATGGTCAAGCGTGCGGCCAAGGCGGGGTTGCCCATGACCGAGGCAGCATGGATATCGGCCTGCAGCAGCTTCAGGTGCTCGCTGATGGCCGGGGCGTGTTCGGAAATAGACATGGCGTTCTCCCGGTGGTTGGATGGTCTGACTTGGCAGGATACCAACCTCTCCACAGCGCTGCGATGGGGTAAACCACGGTGAGCAATCCAGCTATTAACGAGAAACCAGGATCCAGGGGTGTCACCCCATGGGCTTGCATGAACTGCTGCAGTTGCGGTCGCCGTCATGGCGAGGCGTACTCTACCGACGAAGCGTCGCCGGTAGTCGCGGACATTGATACGGAGCCTGCATGACCAGCTTCAGCGCAGCGATGTCACAACGCTATCAAAGGGCTTTGCAGCGGTATCTGAAGCAGGACGACCCGACGAAACTCTCCGCGGCACGCGCCATCGGTGTGTTTTTCCGGGCATCCGGGGTCGACACCCTGGAACTTGCCAAGCTGCATGAAGATGTCCTGGTCACCGAGGCCCTGCTCAAGTGCCCGGTCAAGGATCGCGGCAAGATCATCGCCATGGCAGGAGACTTCTACGCTGCGGTGATCACTCCGATCGAGAAAGTCGACAGTCGCCGGACCGAGGTCTTCATCAGCCGCGGCAAACTGATCGAGCAACTGAGCCGCCGGACCGTGGAACTGGTCGTTTCAAACATTGAACGTCGCCTTGAGATCATCCAACGTAACAAGGTCGAGACCGAGCTGCGAGAGAAGGAACTACGTTGCCGCCAGTTACTGGAACAGGAGAGCACCCTGCGCCTGCATTCACGCCGGCTGTCGCATCGTCTCCTCACCATCCAGGAAGAGGAGCGTAAGCGGATCAGTCACGAACTCCACGATGTCATCTCCCAGACCCTCCTGGGGATCAACGTTCATCTTGCGATCCTCAAGCAAGAGGCTGAGCACGACAGCGCCAACCTCGAAAAAAGCATTTCCCGTACCCAACACCTGGTGGTCCATTCGGTGAACATTGTTCACGAGTTCGCCCGTAGTCTTCGTCCGGCCCTTCTCGATGACATCGGCTTGGTCCCGGTCCTCAAGGCCTACCTGCAGGACTTGCGGACGAAGACCGGTCTGATCATACGACTGCGCGCCTACGTTGGGATCGATCAACTGGACATCAACCACCGCACGGTGCTCTACCGGGTCGCGCAAGAGGCCCTGACCAACGTGACGCGTCATGCCAAAGCAACCACGGTGAGCATCGGCCTCACCAAAACAAAACACGCGATTCGCATGATCATCCACGACGACGGAAGATCCTTCAAACCGCAGCATATCTTGACGCATTCGGGACCGCATGGCCTGGGCCTGATCGGTATGCGGGAGCGTCTCGAAATGGTCGATGGGACATTCCTGGTCGATTCGCAGGCCGGAAAAGGCACAACCATCACGGCGCAGATCCCCCTCGGACCACCGGGCAGACTGCCAGCCCACGCACCTACGGAGACTATATGAGCAACATTACCATCCTAATGGTTGATGACCACACCATCGTTCGCGAAGGTTTGCGCAAGTTAATCGAACTTGACCGAGAATTGTCGGTGATCGGCGAGGCTTCCGATGGCCGCAGCGCCGTAGAGATGGCGGTCAAGCTGCGACCGAATGTGGTTATCATGGACATCGCCATGCCACGTCTGAACGGCTTGGCTGCCACGCGCCAGCTGCTCAAACTTCAGCCGGCAGCCAAGATCCTCATCCTTTCTGCGCATGCCGACGAATCCTACATCAAGGGTGCGTTGGAGGCAGGCGCGAAGGGTTATCTGCTCAAGCAGGCCTCGATGGAGGAATTTTCCCATGCGATCCGCTCGGTGCATGAGGGAAAGCCGTTCTTCTCCATCCATGTGCCTGGAAGTCCCGCCGACACCAGCACCAGACCTTCGGCACGGCTGCGTATTCAGGGTGCCACGAAGCTCCAACTGACTTCGCGCGAGATGGAAATCCTGCAATTGGTCGCTGAAGGAATGGCCAACAAAGCCATGGCCGTCGAACTCAACATCGCCATCAAGACGGTCGAGAAGCACCGCGAGCATCTTATGCTGAAGCTCGGCATCCACGATACCGCCGGTCTGACCCGCTACGCCATCAGTTCCGGTATCATCGAGAATAGCACGCAGGACACCACCAAGACCTGATTTTCGGTCGCCAACTGGAAGGGCGCGATGGTGATCTCAGGCTTGCCGGCGACGGACGTGTGAGAAATGCCGTTTTCCACTTGTTCCAACGATGCTGAGTCGTCCTATGTAGTCGGGTGGATCCGCATGTTACCGGCGATCACTACCTCCACCGCACCCTGCCTCGATGAGGAGGCTCCGGTCACCTCTCCCCACTCAGCGAGCGCCGCTAGCGGAGTGCCAGTCTACGCCCTGAGATCCGTCATGGAAGGCCATCTCAACATCTTGCACCTTGAAGCCGTACCGGGCGACGCGCAATTGGTCGAACAGGCGACTCGCCACCTCCGTTTCGGTGCGGCCGTGGTGGTGGTGCGGGACCGGGCGGCGTATCTCGCGGCCTTGGCCGGCGGCGGCTTCGACCTCATTCTCCTCAATTGGCGGATCCCGGGCTATAGCGGCTTGGCGGCGCTCCACGATGCCCTCGCCGCCGGCCGGCAGGAACCCCGGATCATCGTCTCTGGCACCATCGACGAAGAGGAGGTGTTCGCGGCCTACCGTGCCGGGGCTACCGATTTCGTGCATAAAGAGCGGCTGGAGCGTCTGCCGTTCGTCATCACCCGGGCCTGCAACGAGTCGGCCGAGCGGATGGCCCAAGCCAAGGCCCAAGCCAAGGCAGAAGCGCAGGTGCAAGCGAAGCGCTGTGAGGAAGTCGAGGCGCTGCGCGCGAACGAGGAATGGCTGGGGTCGATCCTCCGCACCAGTTCGGTGGGGACCTTCGAGTACAACCTCCGCACCGACGTGGGGCGATGGAGCGATGTCGAATTCGCGTTGCTGGGGCTGAAGCCGGGGGACGCCCCCGGTCATCCCGACACGTTCTTCCAGTACGTCCATCCCGAGGACGTCCAGGCACTGAAGGCCACCTGGGAAAAGGCGCTGCTGACCGGGGAGTATGACGCCGACTTTCGAATTGTGCGACCCGACGGCCAGGTGCGCTGGCTGACCGGCAAGGGCCGGTTCACGTACGATGGCGAAGGCGCAGACAGTCGAAGCGCGGTGCTCTTCCAGGGGATGAACCTCGATATCACCCAGCGCAAACAGGATGAGCATGCGGTACAGGAGAGCCGAGAGCAGTTGAAGGCAGCCTTGGCCGGCATGACGGAAGCCGTGTTCATCGCCGACCGCCAGGGCCAGATCGTTGAGTTCAACGAAGCCTTCGCCGCGTTCCACCGCTTCCCGGACAAAGCCGGATGCGCACGTTGGCTGTCCGAATCTCAGGATATCATCGAGGCGTATCTCTCCACCGGCAAGCTGGCACCGCCCGACACGTGGGCGATTCCGCGGGCCCTACGGGGTGAGACGGCCAGCAACGTGGAATACACCCTCCAACGCAAAGACACCGGGGAAAGCTGGCTCGGCAGCTATAGCTTCGCTCCGATCCTTGCGGATGGGGCCATCGCGGGAGCGGTGGTGGTCGCGCGGGACCTGACCGGGCAGCGGCAGATCGAGAACGCGCTGCGCTTCCTCAACACCTGCGGTATCGCCGGCCAGGACTTCTTCCAGGAGCTGGCCAGCTATCTCTCGGCTGCCCTGAAGGCTGAATTCGTATGTATCGACTCGCTGTCCGAAAACGGGCTCACGGCCAGGACCTTGGCCGTTTTCAGCGACGGCCGGTTCCAGGATAACCTTGAGTACACCCTCGCGGGCACCCCGTGCGGCGAGGTGGTCGGAAAGCACTTCTGTCACTTCTCAAACGGCGTGCGCGCCAGGTTTCCGAACGATCAGATGCTCCAGGACCTGGGCGCGGAAAGCTACGTTGGGACCACACTCTGGGACTTCGAGGGAAGGCCCATCGGCCTCATCGCGCTCATCAGCCGCAAGCCGATGCGCGATATCACTTGGCGCTCGACCGTGCTAGAGCTGGTCGCCGCACGTACCGCCGGCGAACTGGAACGCCGCCATGTAGAGTTGGTGCGTCAAAACGTGCATGCCCTGGCCGAGACCGCCAATCTGGCCAAGTCGAGTTTCCTGGCCAACATGAGTCACGAGATCCGGACTCCGCTCAATGGCATCCTGGGGATGACCGAATTGTTGCTCAAGACCAGGCTGGACACCCAACAGAGAGGCCTCGCCAACACCGCCATCGTTTCAGCCGAGTCGTTGATGTCCTTGCTTAATAACATCCTCGACTTCTCGAAGATCGAGGCGGGCATGCTGAGCTTGGAAACCATCGTCTTCGATCCCCGCCTGGCCATCCACGAAACGATCACGATGCTCAAACCGCGTCTGGCTGGCCATCAGGTCGAACTGCTGGTCCGCCTCGACGCGGCGCTACCGCCCCGGCTGCTCGGCGACCCCACCAGTTGGCACCAAATTCTGGTCAACCTGATCGCCAACGCGATCCGCTTCACCGCCCAGGGCCATGTCCTCGTCGAACTGCGCTGGGAAGCAGACGCCATGATTCTGACGGTCAGCGATACCGGCATCGGCATCTCCGCCGCCCACCTGACCCGGTTGTTCGCCCCCTTCGTCCAGGCCGACCAATCGACGACACGGCGCTTCGGCGGGACCGGTCTCGGACTGGCGATCTCCCGCCGGCTGGCCGAGGCCATGGGCGGTAGCGTCAATGCCGATAGCATCGAAGGCGCTGGTTCGACCTTCATCGTCCGTCTGCCGTTGCCGGTGGATTCCAGTTCAGAGCCCTCGCCCCAGCCACTTCCTCGCCTGACAGATCTGCGCATCCTGGTGGTGGACGACAACGTGGAGAGCTGCCGCATCGTCTGCGAACAGTTAGCCCAACTCGGAGCCCGGCCTGAATCGGAGACCGATCCGGCCCAAGCGCTGGCCAGCATCTACCAGGCCGCCGATTCCGACACGCCCTTTGCTGCCGCGATCCTGGATCAGCACATGCCGAGCATGGACGGGATGGATCTGGCTGCGGTCATCCTGGCTAATCCCCAGACCCAGACCCTGCCGCTGATCCTGTTGACCGCTGCCGGCGTCCAAGAGGCCGACGGTGGATTTGCCGGCCAGCTCCAAAAGCCCACCCGTAGCGAGGTGCTTGGTGAGGTGGTTGCCGCCGCCATCACCTGGCGCCTTCAGGCGGGATACGCGTCGGCCACAGCCGGCGCTGTTCGGAGTGCGGACGGTCCTGACTCCCCGGACTTCCGCATCGTGGCCCGCGTGCTGGTGGTCGATGACCATCCGATCAACCAGAAGCTAGCGGACATCGCGTTGCGCTACTTTGGCGCCAGCGTCACCATCGTTGGTGACGGCAAAGAGGCCCTCGCCCTGCTCGCCCGGGAAACCTTCGATCTGGTGTTCATGGATTGCCATATGCCGGTCATGGACGGCTACGAGGCTACGGCTGCCATCCGTACCCGCGAGGCAGGCGTTTCCGGCCACCGCGTGCCCATCATCGCCATGACCGCCGACGTCCAGGTCGGCGAGCGCGAACATTGCCTAGCCGTGGGCATGGACGACTATTTGGCCAAGCCATTCAGGCTCCAGCAGCTCGCGGTGATGCTGCAGCGCTGGCTCGGGCCTTCCGCCCCCCCCCCCCACGGAGCCCGTATGCGACGCCCGCTCCTGAGCGGCGATGATGGTCGCGGCAAAGATGGTCATGCCTAAGCCAGGTACCTATCCTGGCGGTCCGGTGCTGATCCTGGCCAGCGCCAGCGATCCCGATGCGATCCGGCTCACGGCAGCCCTGTCCGAGGCGGGCCTCGCTAGCGAGACGGCGTCCCAGGCCGCCCACGGTCTGGTGCTGCTGTGCCGCAAACCGCCGGCCGCCCCTGCTTTCGCCATGGCCATCGTACTGGACAGCGTGATTGGCCTGAGTGTCGAGGTCCTGATCCGGTCGATCCGTGCCCTCTCAGGACATGCCCGCTTTCCGCTCGTGGTGATCGGCAACATCCCGGCCGCATTGTCGGACGCCGCCGTCTTGCCGGACGCCGCCGTCTTGGCGCGGCCGCCTGAGGTCGCTGCCATCTGCCGCCTGCTGCTGACAGATCCCCAGACCTGGATTATTCCTGATCCCACCAGCACCGGCGCCAGCTGCGAGCTGGAAAGGTTGCAGTTCCTGGAGAAGCAGTCCCCAGGTAGCGGCCGCCATCTGGCCAAGCTGGTGCTTGCCGATCTCGACACGGTTCAGAACGACCTGACCCAACGGCTGGAGGTTCGCGATCTCACGCAGTTGGCCGAGAGCGCCCACAAGATCAAGGGTGCGATGAGCTTCGTCGGCGCCGGAACCCTGGCGCAGTCCTTGGCTGTGTTCGAACAGGCAGCGCGCCGTGGTGACCGCGCCGCCTGCCACCTAGAGGTGGCAGGAATCCTGCAGGCGGTGGTCCAGGTGCAGTCGTTGTTGCAGACCCTGGCCGAACATGGTGCGTTAGGGCATCCCATCGCAGGTAATTCCGCGTGACGAAAGAAATGGCAAGGAAAGACCAGCCCACATCTGCTCAATACCCCGTGCTGCCAGCCGCTGCCAGCCGCTGCCAGCCTCCTCGTTTCTAAGCCCCCATACGTACTTCACCCCATAGCCCCTGGCGGGATCTCATGCTAATAACCTGAGGTCGATTGTACCCCTCGGACGTATGCAGCGGGGACAAACCCAAGAATGCGCCCTATAGTGTCCGACAGGGGAATCACTACTGTCCAGAACGCATGACCAAAGAATCCATGAACGACAAATCTCCGCAGACTAGCCCTCCTGACCAGCGCCTCTTCGACGGTAGCTCATCCTCATCCTCCGCGCCCGCTGGCCGATGGAGTTCATCATTGCCACGCAAAACGCAGATCGGCTACATTGCCGCGTTGATTACCGTCGTGGTCATGTTGATTATCTCCACGTACGCCTTGCAGGCGCGATCGACAGGCGTGCAGCAGATGATGCAATCGCTTGAGAGGATACGCCTGGCCGGCGCGATTCGCTCAACGCTCACGAATG
>JBBQCI010000012.1:0-59899 GCA_038318565.1 Planctomycetota bacterium | reverse complement strand
TCGGCTATCGCATTCCGGTGGGCGGAGCCATCACCTGGACGCCGCCGCTGAACGTCTACACCAAACCGGCTAATAGTAACTACCTGCAAGAACCCGATTACGCGGCCTTCACCGTCCAGGCAATCAGTCCGACCGCCCCAGCCACCAGCGCCGTGGTCACCCTGAAGACGCGCATCACCGGAGTCGTCGACACGCCCAGCGGAGGCGTCTCCACCCTCACCAGCTTCGACCCCATCCGCATGGCCCCAGGGACGATGACTGAGTACACCTATGAACAACTGCGTGCCTTGGCGCGTGGGTCTAATGATGTGGATCGCTTGGCCGGAATAAATCTAACGGTTAACAGCAGCAGCATGAATGGAGTGCAGATTGATAAGATTTCGTCAGATCACTCCATCATACCGCGAGTGATCAGCATTACCAACACAGTCACAAGCATGCTCTTCGTAGCTGACGATGGCGAGGTCTTAAGGTTCATTGTTCCGTCATTCATGCCGAATGGATCGGCCGTGGTTGGAAGTGCAAACCTGCGGAGCGGATCGCTGCAATCGCCGACGACGACATTACGATTTGATATAGGTAACACCACATCCGGAATTTCAGGCAACAATTCGAGTGGAGGCGGCGGTGCGTGCGGCGGTGGACTCGCAGGGTTTCTCGTGTTCCTATGCTTTTTTGGTATACGCTATAGCCGCCCGACAGACCATGCGTAGCCTCCTAGCGTTCTTGGCTTTAGCCGCCGCCGTCCACTCGGCTGAAATCCGCATAAATCCTGGTCAAAGTGACGTTATCCTGCGGCCAGGTGCGACACTAGATGTCACATACAGCATGTCCGGATGGGCAGGAACATACTCCATCGCCACGCTGGGGAAACCTGCCGGTCTCACCATTTCCGCTACCATCGGAAATAGTGCGGGGACGTTGCACCTTACAACGGCTGCCAACATCGTATCCGGATCATGGCCGATTACCGTTCAGGCACAGAGCGGGACAACGACTTTCGCCACGGACACATTTACCTGCAACGTGGATGCGCCGCCCGTTCGGCCGTCAACCCCAGTGTCCATCTCCGTTGCTGAGGATGGAACTAGCTTAACCCGAATCGACTTTATCGAACCACGTCAACTGTCCTTTGACATAACTGGTAATCAGTTTGTTGCAGCATCAGTGCGATCGGCCACGGCAGTGGCCTGTTCTATCACACTGACACCCCTACATGACTATCACGGAACTACTTCCATCACCCTGACCGTCACCGACGATTTCGGACCGACTGATTTCATCTACCCGGTCACCGTCACCCCGACCAACGATCCGCCGGTCATCACGCTGGATGCCATCGCGGATGCACGGATGGATCCCGCCTCGGGGTTGCCCGTGGCCATTGTCCGATCGATTGCCATCGGCCCGGGCGTTGACAGTGATGTCACGTTGTCGGCAGTGGCAGGTACGGTCACGGGACGGCTCGGTTGGACGGCCTCGGTCGACGGTACCAGTGGTGTCGACCTCCTCAGCCTCCATGGCGACGCGACCTACCTGCTGGCGGGCGGAAATATCACCTCGACAACTGGCGCCGTCCTCGCCACCTGGACCAGGGCACCCACTGACACCCGGCGGTTATCCGTCTCGCTGGCCACCGCTGGAACCCAGGCACAACTCGAACAGCTCGTCAGACTCCTGCAGTTCAGTCATCTGCAGAGTACCGCTACCGAGCTGACCCGGACCCTGTCCATCAAGGTCGACGAGCCGGAGTCCGATGGCTCGCCAGCCATCTCAAACACCGTAACCAACAACATCACTGTCAGCATCCAGAATCTCCCCCCAGTCGTCACCCCGCAAACCATCACCCTAGCGCCTGAACAGAGTACACCGATCGACCTAATCATCGCTGACGATGATCCGGATTCCGCCATCCAGGTCCGTCTGACCGACCCGCCATTGACCGCAGGCATCGTCCAGCCTCGCAGTTGTAGCTACGCGGAGCTCAAGGCTGGGCGCATGAGCTACACCCACACCAATCCTGATGAGGCTGTGGATCGCATCACCCTCATCATCGACGATGGCCACCAGCAACCGGTGACGGCCACCATTCCGGTCACGGTTCGCATCGCCGTCGAGCGGATGAGCATCATCAGCGATCCCTGCCTGACCGCGACCCGTGACGTCACCGTGGACTGGCCGCTGCAGTTCTCGTGCGCACTAGCAAGCGCCCAGATCGGCGACCTTGGCAGCACGCTGCCCGGATTGCCGGTTGGCTCGGTCGCTGTCCAGTCCGGCAAACTCGTCTTCAATTGGAACAACATTCCCGCTGAAACGATCTGGTTGCCTCTGCAGATTACTGCCACCACCGACTCCGTCAGCGACATGACGAAACGCACCGCGATTCAGCGTATGTTGATCCGCGTCCTGCCACGGCCACCGGTTGCGATGCAGCCATGATGCGCTGGGCAACCCTGGGAACCATGCTGCTGCTGAGTTCCTGTGGATCCAATTCCAGCGGCCAATTGCAGATCGATATGACGATCAGCTCCAGTCGCTGGGTGGCCCTTGACCTGGCCAGCCGCACGGTGACGCCGGTTGCTGAACCGGTTGACGCCAGCGCGCCGCGCTGGCAGGGCGGCACTCTGCTGTTCCGTGAATTGGATCCGGGCGAGGCGCGGGTCGGACGAGCGGTTGCCGATACGCTGGCCGAACCAGACGAATATCCGCCCCGACGGGTCGGCCATGGCCGGGTGTGGATTGCCGCCAACGAACTGAATCAGCGGCAATGGCGACTGATCGCCGGAACCGAACCCTGGTTCGCCGTACTGCCCCTGCGTGATCAACGACCGTTCGTAGGCGATTCCCTGCCGGCCTTGGGACTAACGCCCGAATCGGCAGAGACTGCCTGTGACGGATTCCACCTCGACAGCTGGACGCTGGATCTCCCGCTTGCTGCCGAGTGGGAACGGGCCTGCGCCGCCGGTGGCACGGCTCGCTTCACCTGGGGTGATGAACTGGATGCGTCCAAGGCCGTCACCTACGCGGTCTGTGACGCCACGTCACCGCAGCCGATCGGCGGGCGCACTCCAAACGCCTGGGGACTGCACGATATGCATGGGAATGTCTGGGAACTTGTCCGCAGCGATAGCGGCTGGGAGGCGCGTGGCGGCGCATGGGATCAACCGGTCGCTACTGCGCGGATCAGCAACCACCTGCCGATGCCGATGATGGTCACCGGCTGGTCGATCGGCCTGCGCCCGGTACTGCGCCGATGAGAAGTCTGGTCCCCCTGTTGTTGGCAGTGCTGTCTGGAGCCGCCGAAGTGGCGCGCAACGATCTGCAGCTTGCGGTCGAATCCGCCGACGGCGGCTACGACTACACCCTCAACACCCCAGTCGGCTCCTTCACTGGCAGCGACGCCTTCGACCGGTTCAGTACGCTCCGCCTTGGTGGTCGGTGGGCCTGGAGCGGGATTGGCTCGTCGCTGGGCCTGCTTGCCGGCGGCGACCTGCTGTACACCGATGCCACCCTGGCAGATGGCAGTCTGACCGGCTGGGGAGCTGAACTGGATGTCGGTGGGACCTGGGCCGTTCACGACCGCTGGTGTTTGGATGCCGAGGCGTTTGGCGGCTATCAGATGGTCAGCTTGGACATGCAGTCAGCCGGCGCGCAGCTGACCGGAGATGGCGGCATGCTACGCAACGGATTGCGCCTACGCCTGCTCTGGCACGCCTCGAACCACTGGTCGATCGGTACAGAAGCCGGTTGGCAAGCCTGGCATGGTGCATTGACAGTTACTGGTGACCGCGACCTGACCATGGATGGCAGTGGACTGCAGTGGGGACTGGTGCTGGCGTGGCGTCCGTCCGTACGACCAGCGGGGATCGAATGACCCGAGTCTCGGCTGGAACGATTGGCATCTTGCTGACGTGGGTCATGGCCACACAAGTCCAGGCCGCGGTAGCGTTGCCAACCATAACCAGCACCGGACTCGCTGACCTGTCCTATGACCTGCAGGCCGAGGCACCGTGGATGCCGTTGCTGTGGCAACGAGTGACGGCGTCGTTGCCGGACGGTCTTGGCACTGTTTCGATCACCGCGCAACTTGTGAACAGCACCAGCTATGCCTGCGATGCCAGTGACGTGCTCACCCTGACGCCTGGCCATCTGTTCACGCTCAATGGGACGGCATTCAACATCAAAGGACAAGCCGGGACGTGGAGCGGTGCCGTCACAGGCACCGCAATATTATCTGCAAATTTCACTAGCAACGCCGTCACGGCGACAGAAGCCCTCTTCATGCTGAAGCAATTGCACTATGCCAACCTAGGTGGTGTGCGGACCCTCGGAAAGCGCCAGGTCAGCATCACGTTGCGAGCGATGCGTGCCGGAACGCTCCAGAGCTCGACAGCACTGAATCTGGTCATCACCCCGACGGCTAACCCGGGCACGCCGTTCCTGCGCTTTGATCCGCTGACAGTCCCGGTCGCCGACGAGATCGCCTTCGCGCCGATCGCCAGCTACGACAGCCGGCCGTCGACGGCGCTCTCCTGGCTGCTGCAGACCGGCATGCAACAGGCGCATGTCATGGGCAATCTGGGCAACGGATGGCGGGATGTCAGTACGTCCCTGGCCATCGCACCAACCGGAAGCACGGGGTACACCGTCGGCCAGTTTGCCGGCCTGCAGCTGCATGGCGATGTGGCGACCAGTAGCGGCATCATCACCCTAAACGTGAAGGATGGTACAACCTCCGTAGCCGTAGCCGTGCCGGTCAGCGTGGTGAATCTCCAGCAGCAGGTGACCGTGATTGGCGACCTACCCCTGGAGATTCTCTCGACCGCAACCGTCACCGTACCGTTTAAGATCTCTTCGGCTGGCACCTACACGGTCACGATCGACCCACATCCCGCTGGCGGTTCTCTGCCCGAAACTGGCCGATTCACAATGCAGAACAATAGTACGAATCTGACGTTGCACATCGCACCGCGGACCACGAGTCCTGAATGGATACGTGGCGTATTGGTGCTGCGCGATGGGACCAATCTGCCTATATTCCGAATTCCATTTCGCATCCACCAGCTTGCGACCAACGGATGAGTCCCGCCGACACCGCTGTCGATCGTTCACGACCCAGATGCGGACTGGCGATAACCGTGCTGACTGCCGTGTCATTTCTAGCCTACGGCTGTTCAGGAAACCAGAGCAGTGGACAGCTGAAGACCGACCTACGAGTCAGCGACAGTGACTACCTAGAGCTGGAACTCGCCACCGGAGTGGTCACGGCCATCACCACGCCTGATGACCTGTCGCTGAATCGTTCACGCTGGCGTACCACCCATCTACTGTTCCATCGGATCACGGGGGGGTCCGCTCCTGGACAAATCGTTGGCCTTCCTGGCGACGGCGAAACGGAAGACGCCGGTGTACTGACCGGCTCGCTTGGATTTATTGCGGTCTTCGAACTGACGGTCAGTCAGTGGCAACGGCTGTCCGGCGGAACAGCAGCCGGCAGCGAAGATCCCGTGTGCAGCCTATCGCCCAATACGGTGATGTTGCGTCTCGCGTCCTATCAATGCAGCGACTTTCGACTCGATCTGCCAGACCCCGGCAGCTGGATGCGCGCCTGTACCAATGGCCGGGCAGAGCTGTTTGCCTGGGGCGCCAGCGTCGAACCCTCGATTACCGCCGGGTATGCGGTTCATTATCCGACAAACGGCGGCTCAGCGACCGCAGCCCGCCGGGTTGGCAGCCTGCTGCCCAACGCCAACGGCCTGTTCGATATGCATGGCAATGTTGCCGAGATGGTGGTCGACGCCAATGACTCCTATCAGGCTCGCGGCGGCGCATGGGATAGCCCGATCCACGCCTGCCGGGCTGCCAACGTGGTCGCTCTGCCTGCCATGCTGGCCCACCCGTCGGTCGGCGTACGTCTGATGCTTAGGCCGTAGGACCTGGCAGCGTCGGACACCAGCGATCCAGCAGCGGACGCAACGTCTCTGCCGTCAACGGACGGACGACGCAGCCAGCGAAACCCTCTGGCGGCGATACCCCAGGATCAACGACAGCGATCATGGGTACTGGTCGGCTCGACGACGCACTCAGTTGCAAGGCATGGCGCAGAGCCTCGGCGCCACCGGGCAAGGCGACGTCCAGCAGGATGAGATCACACGGAGATCCCGTCGAGGCCGCGACTGCGCCGGCGGCATCATCCGCCTGTTCGATCTCTAGCACGCCGAGTTTGCGCAGCATCAGGCTGGCGACGGTCCGGCTGTTGCGATTGCCATCCGCGATAAGGACCCGCCCACGGCGGGCTCCAGCCTTCAGGCCTGGCCGCTCCTCGAACGAGCTATTCGCCGTGTCCAGGCGCAGACGAATCGTGAACGTGCTACCGATGCCGGCTCCGCTTTGCAGTTCCAGTGTTCCGCCCATCAGGCCGACTAGGCGACGGCTGATCGCCAGCCCCATGCCGGAACCTCCGGCGCGTCGTGCGAGGCTCGCGTCAACTTGGGCAAACGGCTGGAACAACTCATCCTGCCGGTCCTGCGGGATGCCGACCCCGGTGTCGGTAATGGCTATGGTGACCGCCATACCCGCCATAGCCGTCAAAGCCGTCCCATCCGGGACCGCCCTCAGGGTCGCTGTGATCCCACCATGTTCGGTGAACTTCACGGCATTGCCTATGAGATTGGCCAGCATCTGACGCATACGTACGGGATCTACCCGCACCCACAGTCGAGCCAATCCGCCTGTGTGTACGTCGATTGTCAGGTTGCGCGACTCGGCTCCGGCACGGAACAGGCTGGCAGCATCTTGCACCAAGCCGACCAGATCACATGGGCGCTGATCGATGGCCATGGCTTGGGCCTCCATCTTGGTCAGATCCAGGATGTTGGTGAGCAGTTCCAGGAGCTCCTCACCGCTACGTCTGGAAACCCCAAGCAGTTCCCGCTGGCGAGGTGTCAGATCTTTGCCATCGAGCAACAGATCGGTCATGCCGAGCATGCCGTTGAGTGGTGTGCGGATCTCGTGGCTGATGTTGGCCAGAAATGCGCTTTTGGCAGCGGCCGTACGTTCGGCCTCGCCACGAGCACGGCGCAGCTCTTGCTCGGTCGCCCGGCGCTGGCTGAGATCATGCAACAGGCATACCGTCCAAGAGGAACCCCGGGGATGGGTGACTTGGCGCAGATCCGCCTGCAACCAGTCAGCGGCCGGGGCGCCTGGACCAGCCAGGTCGCAGGACCCACCCTGCAGCATGGCGTTCGCGAGCGCTTCAGCTGGGGCAGCAGCCAGCAATTCCCGTAGTGGTTGGCCAAGCAGCGCTGCCGCATCGCGGGCAAGATGATGGCGACACGCCTCGTTGGCCCAGCGCACCACACCCTCGGCATCTGCGAGCAGCACGGCATGGCCGGTGGCGCGAGCGACCTCGGCCAACAGGTCGAGGTCGCGCCGAGCGACATCCAAACGACGGATCAGCAGGTGCAGGCCGATGGCCAGCAGCAGTCCGGCCAATCCTGCTCCGGATACTGCCAAAGCGACATTCCGACGATTGGACGTCAGGGTGGCATCCAACTGCGACATGGCGATGTCAGCGCCAACCACATAGGGTCGCCCAGCACTATCCCGTTGCCCGAGGTAAGCTCCGCGGAAGTGTCCCCAGCGATCCCCATAGGTTGCGAAACGCAGGCCCTCACCAGCCATCATCGACTCGACTGCCGCTGTCGCGCAATCGTCATAGGACTCCCAATACCACTCTCCATTGCTGGTCCCGACCTCACCGTTGTCATCGCTGCTCCAGAGCGTGCGGACGTGGCCATCCTCGGCCTTGAACAGGCCATAGAGGTAGGCGATCCTGGCATCACGGCACAGCCTCGTGGCAAGCGCCGTGTTGCGTTGATCTTCGTCCTTACTTATCGCTTCGGCCGACGTGGCCCGTCCACGCAGATCGCGCGGAAACAACTCGGCCGCCATAGTGACCGCGATGCGCAGCTGCTCGTCCACCGAAGCGCGGACGACGCGTTCCGTCCGGCTCTCGAAGATCCAGCCGGCAATCGCCACGCAGGTCGCGAAGGCGGCGAAAGCGCACCAGACTGCCGGCAGCAGCCATCGTGGTATACGTTCATCGAACAGGTACTTCACCACTTCCTCATGCTACGCCATCCCGCCATCCGAGTCCATCGGCGTCCCCGACATCGAAAGGACCTGCTCTACGAACGTCAACTGGACGCCGCTCGCCGCGCCTGACGCTGCTGCCCATGCCAGATCCCGCTGTAACCCACTGGGTCCACAACCTCGATCCGTTTATGATCCGGTTCAGCGGCGAATTCGGCATCCGCTGGTACGGCGTCAGTTATCTCGCCGGCATCCTGGGCGGATGGCTGCTGCTGGTTCACTGGGCCAAGTCAGGCCGGCTGCCGATGACCGCACAGCAGGTCGGGGATTTCATTGTGACCATCGCTATCGGCATGGTTGCCGGCGGTCGTCTGGGCTATGCTGCACTCTATGAACCTGCATTGTTTTGGACGTTCAGCGAGGATCTCCCGTGGTGGAAACTGCTCGCCGTGCATCAAGGCGGGATGGCCAGCCACGGCGGGATCGCCGGCGTGGCTGCCGCCGCCTGGTGGTGGTCTTGGCGTCAGAAACAGCACCTGCTGGTCCTCGGCGACGCCCTGGCAGCTGTCGCCCCGCTTGGGTTGGCTTGTGGTCGCCTGGCGAACTTCATTAATGGTGAGTTGTGGGGCAAACCGTGGGACGGGTCCTGGGCAGTGATCTTCCCGCATGCCCATCCGCCCGTCCCTCGGCATCCAAGCCAACTCTACGCTATGGTCCTGGAGGGCCTGCTCGTGCTTGCCGTGCTGATACCGATCCACGCCAGGCACCGCAGGCCCGGCCTGACCTTGGGTTTGTTTTTCCTGCTCTATGGGGTTGGCCGCTTCGTCGGCGAATATTTCCGCGAACCAGATGCCGGCCAGCCCGGATACGATGGAATTGCACCGATCCTGGGCTTCATGAGCAAAGGACAGGCCTACACGCTACCGCTCTTCATCATCGGCGCGGTGCTGGTCTGGGCGGCTTTGCGCCGACCGTCCCAACCGGCGGCCTACGCCCGGCCGGAATAGGCCAGGACCCAACCGTACAGGCGGTCGCCCGGGCAGATCGTCGGTTTGATATCACGGTGGCCATACACTTGGCTCTTGGACACTGCGAAACGTTCACGCTGGTCGTCGAGGAAGGCTTTGAGCGCCTTCAACTGCCGGGGATTCGGCAGATTGAGATGACAGTTGCCGATCACTGAAATTCCAAGGTTGTTCTCGTTTTTCCCGCAGTGGGCGCCCTGGAATTTGACCGGCCGACCTTCGTAGATTTTGCCGTCCTTGCCGACCAGGAAGTGGTAGCCAATGGCTGCCCACCGTTTTTCCGGCCCACGGTGATAGCGCTCGATCATGCGCACGACGTCAATATCGGCCTTGCCGTCCATGCCGCCGTGCTCGTCCGTGTGGTGGATGGTGATCTTGTTGACCTTGCCCATCAGCACATGATTGGCGCCGACCGGTTCGTTGGTCCACGCACTACGTGGCACCAACTCATAGTGGTCGCCATCATCGCTTGGGGCAAGGGGACGACCGCCTGGTGGCTTGTCTACGGGCAGTTTGGCCTGTGGCGGCCGATAGCCGGTGACCTCGGGTTTCACCCAGCGAACTCCGGGCATCCACAGGCGGGTACCCGGCTTGAGCACGGATCCACTCACCGAATTCACGGTAGCTATGCGTTGAGAGGTCAGACCAGTCCGCTTCGATAGCGAATCCAGGGTGTCGCCTTGCAGGCTAGTGTACCAGGTACCTTCGCCAGCTCCGGGCGTTTCTGCACCGCCGCCACGCACGCAGGCCGCCAACGCAGTGGCGATGCCGCCGATCAGCAGACCTCGTCGCGTGACACTGGCAGGAGGTGTCGCTTCAGCCTGACTCGGCTGGGTGTCGTGAACATCGGATTCACCGTCGCAGGCGCTGCACATGGATCACGGCAGGATGTCGGGAGCCGCCGCCGCCGCAATGCCCTTGCGGAAACCTGCTACGCCACCGATGGTCCCGCCCATGGCGCTGATGCGACGGGTACTGACGGTATCGGGCTGGACCCTGGTCAGCCGGGTTCTCGGCCTGGTTCGCGACCGCCTGTGGGCTGGTCACTTGGGCGGCAGTTTCCTGCTCGACTGCTTCACCGTTGCCAACGCCCTGCCCAACCTGTTGCGCAACCTGTTCGGCGAAGGCGCCCTGTCGGCTGCCGTCATTCCCCGCTATGTCCAGCTGCGCGACCAGGATCCACAGGCCGCCGAGCGCTTCGCCGGGGCGATCATTGTCCGATTATCGCTGTTCATGGCGCTGGTCTGCGCCGTGGGCATGGCCGGAGCAGCCGCCATCATCGCCTGGTCGGGCAGTGCCAAGGCCATCACCATCGCTGCATTGTCGCTGCCGATGCTGCCGTTTGCGACCTTCGTCTGCACCTCGGCGATCATGGCTGGGGTGCTGAACGGCCGACGCCACTTCTGGGTGCCGGCGTTTACGCCGGTGATACTCAATCTGGCTCTGATCACCACGGTCTGGTTGTCGCCCGAGGATGAAACGTGGTACTTGCCGTATGCCGTACTGGCCAGCGGCATCGCCGGGACCATGCTGCACCTCTATGCGTTGCGCCGTTCAGGTGGCATTCCACCGCTGGTCTGGCGACTCGCTCCCGAAGAAGTCGGCCGCCTGACCGAACTGTGGCGAGCCATCGTCCCGACCACGCTGGCGGCGGGGGTTTTTCAGCTCAATGCCTTCCTCGACACCATCATCGCGCTCAGTGCTGGGCCGGGGGGGCCACAGGTGCTCTACTTTGCCAACCGTCTGTTCCAGTTCCCGCTCGCCCTGGTCGGCCATGGCGTCGCCACAGCGGTGTACCCTGAACTTGCCAGCCGGGCCAGCCGTGGCTGGTCAGCGATGGGCGAGGGACTGCGCGATGCCCTGGCGTCCTTGTGGTTCTGGTTGCTGCCAGCCTCGATTGGCCTGCTCGTCGTCTCAGAACCGGCGGTGCGCACCGTCTACCAGGTCGGCCAGTTCGACGAGGATCTGGTCCAACGCACGTTGCTTGCCTTACGCTTCTTTGCGGTCGCTCTGGTGCCGCTCGCCCTGACCCGCGTCATGGTCAAGGCCTTCCACGCCAATCGCGACCAGTGGACGCCACTGGTCGTCTCGGTCGCCACGGTGGTCGCCAATCTGACCCTCAATCTCCTGCTCGTACGCACCCCCCTGCGTGAAGCCGGCCTGGCCCTGAGTACCGCCATCACCGGAACCATTGCCTGCGGCGTCTACGTGTGGCTGCTGCGCCGCCGTGGGGTTCAGGGGTGGGGCGCCCTGAGCAGTTTCGCCCGCCCGATGGCGGCAGCTCTCGCCATGGGCGCAGCGGTGTGGGCATTGCTGCACTGGTGGCCGCAACCAGCCGGCCGAGCGAGCAGCTATGCGGCGATGCGGTTGGGCTGTGCTGTCGCCCTGGGAAGCGGCATCTATTTGGTCATCGCCGGACGGAATTGGATGAAGAAACGCAGCCTTTCCGCCCCTGGCAGCAGTCTGGATGGCGACGAATCGTAGGGTGTATTCACTGGTCGGTGCGTTAGACACGACACGTCGACGTCCTGCCATTATCGGTTCCCGGAAAGCACTACGACGCCTATAGTAGGTGGCAGCCCCCAGGGGGGTTCCGATGCCATTAACCATCAACGCCAGCGCGACGACGGGCAACGCGACGGGCGAATGCAGAACGATGGCGAGCAGGTCATCACTATTATCCTCGCGCAATCTCGCGTGGCTGTCTTCGTCTGCGAGAAGCTGTGAGATGAATTCATTGGCGGCACCCGCGACACCAGCGTCATCAACAGCTGGGCTACCACCTTCCGCTCGAATAATGGCCCCGCATTTCCTGATTTCGCAGCAGAGCAATTTCCAGGGCAGCCGCATCCTCGGCACACAGCCCTCTTTGTCAGTTACGGACAATCGCGGCGACCTCGCCTGGGGAGCCGGTTCGATCGACTACCGCAGGCTCTACGTCACCGTCTTGTCGTTCCTCGGCATGCCGCAGAACGTCTTCGGCACCACCTACAGTCCGCTGACCGGCCTGCTGACGCCCTGATCCGATCAGGACCGCACAGCCCGTTCCGCATATTCGCGGAATAGACGTACGTAGATGCGGTAATGTTCTAACGAGACATCTGGCGGCGTCTGGTGGTCGACCGAGGGGATGAATCGTCCGGCCCGCATGGCCGGCAGCAGGCGATCGAACTCGGCACGCATGGCGGCCTCACCCTGTTTCATCACCATTTTGTCGAAATGACCGACGAAGCTGAAGTCTGGTAGCGCAGCCTGCAGGCGGTTGATGTCGCAGCCGGCTTGATGCTCCAGCGGAAGCACCCCGTCGAAGCCCACCTCGCGCAACCACGGGGCCAGCATCGATACGTCCCCGTCACTGTCGCAGATGACGGCAATGCCTCGCTGATGAAAGAGTGGCAGCACTTGGCGGTAGTACGGGGCCAGGAACGTCTCGAACTGCCGACGCGACAGCATCGGGCCGTTGTTGTAGCTCATGTCCTCAGCAATAGTGACGAAGTCAGGGGTGCCGTGGACACAGACCTCGTCCAGCCAACGCGTGATGAAGTCGGCCTGATCCTGATTGATCCGGTGCATCAATTCCGGCTGGTCATGGAAGGCATAGAGATGCGGTTCGATGCCAAGCAACGTGCGCGGCCACCAGAAGAAGCCGTACACCGTCAGCCAGCACACCGCCTCACCCCGGTCCCGTTCTGCACACCAGCTGCGCCAGTCGCCTGCTTCACCCTGCCACGAGCAGGTGTCGAGAAACGGACGATCCTGGCGATAGAGACGGCTCCGATGCTGCTCGTAGTGTGCCGAATCACCGATCATCGCTGCGCCATGTACGGCGGGATGCAACTCGGGCAGCTCCTGATGGGTCCAGTACTGATGGTCCACATCCAAGCCCAGGTGGCGCTTAATGCCGCTTTTGTCCAGGTCCTTGGACAGACCTTCCCCATGCCAACGGGCGATCGTGCATTCGCTCCACCACATGGCCCATTCCAGCATGGGCAGTCGGTCGGCAGGCTGCCGACCGGTCAGGACTTTGTGAACTCGGGAGGCGACCGTCTCGGCTGGAATTAGAAGCATGGCAGGGCTAGACATGGTGCCTCGCCTTTCAAAACCTGGGAAAGCGTGCGTCGGGCAAGATCTGACCGGCCTGCAGACCTAGCGAGTCGGTCACCACATGGCCAGATCCGTCGTAAACCGCATCGACCTCAAGAAAGATCACCGAATGGGCAACGCGCGGCAGGTCGAGCTGGTTGGTGCCGGCGCGGTGGGCGCACAACCCATCGTGGAAGGTGACATCGCCAGCGCGCAGCGGGACGGTGACGGCTTCACTAAAGGCGAGGTCGGGGCGAAGCCCGAAGAGACTGCCAGCGTCGGCAAGATCCTGCGGAGCGAGATCGCGCAGTCGGTGGCTGCCCGGGATGAAGCTCATGCAGCCGTGCTCTTCCGGCGTGTCGCCTAGGGCAATCCAGGCAGCAAACGAGCGAAGGCGCCGACTCAGCGGCCAATAGGGCTGATCCTGGTGGAACGCGGTGATGGCACCGTTGCGCGGAGCCTTTGTCAGGATCTGGTCGTGCCACAGACGGACTGGACCGCCACACAAGGCCTGGGCGGCGGCAATCAGACGCGGATGCATCGTGAGATCACGTAGTCCGCCATCCTCGCGCCAGGTGTCTACCACCTGGGTGAAGATCGCCGTGCGACTGAAGGCCTTCTGATCGGCGGCACTGCGCGCCAGTGACAGGGCTCGGAAGCGAGCCACCTCAGCAGGACTGAGGATTCCCCGGATGACGGTGAATCCATCCTGACTGAAACGCTGGATGAGGGCCGGGTCGAAGCTGGTTTGCTGGTGCATGCCGGCATCATGCCGGGCAGGTCGATCCGATTGCCGGTAGTCGCGGTGCGAAAATCAGGATTCCCTTCCGGTTCGCCGCCATGCCAGGGGTGTTACCCCCTCGCGGGCGCGAAAGACCCGGGTGAAATAGCTGCTGTCATTGAATCCGACGGCAAAGGCGATGGCGGTGATGCTGTCATCACCCCCACGCAAGCGCTCCTTAGCCTTCTCCAGGCGCAGCGTCGTGAGGTAGTCCCACGGCGACTGTCCGGTCTGGCGACGGAACAGTTCGGACAGGTAATGCGGGCTGAGCCGGGCCTGTCGGGCCAGTTCATCCAAGCTCAGGTCTTCGCCATGCCGTTCCTCGATGCAGGCCAGCGCTGCCGCCACCGCAGCATGCTGTCCCTCCAACGCCGCGCGTTGTCCAGGTCCGGCTGCCTGCCAGCAACGAGCTAGTCGAACGAGCAGCGCCAGGAATCGCGCGCGCGCCGCCACCGCGAATCCCGGCGCCGCCGTGTCGAGCTCGGCCTGAACGGCGTCGGCATCCGAACGCACTGCGGCCCGCTCGGCTACCGGCAGGCGCAGGCGCTGCGCCGCAGCCTCGCCACGGAACAGCGGCTCTACCAGCAACAGATCGGCCAATCCCGGGACCGATCGTAATTCATCCTCATGGCCAGCGAACAAGGCCGGGGTGAACAGGCAATTCACCACCTCCAGGCCACGTGGGGCCATATACGCATGCTGTTCCTCAGGGGCCAGCACGAAGACGTCACCAGGCAGGAGATGCTGCGAGCGCGCGTGCCGGCCGCGCTCGACGCGGTGCTCGGCAGCGCCGCGCACCGTAATCACCAACTCATGGAAATCATGCCCATGCATCGCGATCGGCTGAAGTACGCGTACGCGCCGCACCAGCAGGGGTAGTCCGACATGCGGAAACAGATCGCGGCCTGACAGAGTGTGCATGCGGCAGGCTATTTGACTGGATCGGACCCGGTCATGCAATCCCGGCAAGCACCATCGCTCTCAGAACTGGATCCGGTTCACTTCCTTGTAGGCCTCGACCAGCTTGTTGCGCACTTCGACAGCGAGCTTCAGCGACAATTGCGCCTGGCTCTGGGCCAACATCACGCGATGGAGATTGTCGGTATCGCCACGTTCGACCGCGCGGATCGCGACGTCGTAGTCCTGTTGGCTTTGATCGACCTGCTTGACGAAGTCGGTCAGCACATCTTGGAAGGTCTTGCCGTCGGCGGTAGTCGCCGGCTGTACCGGGGCGGCCGTCGGCTGCACTGGCTGCGAGCCGTAGAGTCCACGCATCGGATCAAGTGGCTGTGACATGACTTACCTAATCATCCTTGGATATCGCCGAGGCGCAACGCGGATTCATGCATTCGCAGGAGTCCGCGCGAGGCGTTGGCATTGGCTTCGTAACTCTTGCTGGCCGTCATCAGGTCGACCATTTCCAGAATCGGATCGATATCCGCGCTGGTCACAATCCCGTTGGCGTCTGCGTCGGGATGGCTGGGGTCGACACGCTGAGCGTAGCGCGGACTGGCGACCACGGTGCCCTGGACCGCCCCAGTGGCCTTGCCAGCCTGGTCGAGTTCGCTGCGGAACACCACCCGCTGCCGGGCATATGGCAGGCCATCGGCCAGCTTGCGGGTGGAATCGGCATTGGCGAGATTCTCGGCAGCTACCGTCATGCGCAAACGTTCGGCGCTCATCGCCGAGGCACTGATGTCGAAGCCTCCGAACAAAGCGTTGGGCATGATCAGCCTCCAGGCGCCGCGGTGATCGCGGTGCTCATTAGGCGCATCTTGCCGCGCGCCATCTGGGCATAAGTGTCGAAGAGCAGCTTGTTCTTGGCCAACGCGGCGACTTCGCGTTCACTGGAGACATCGTTGCCATCCGGATCACTGGGCGTGGCGCGTGCCTCATAGACCCGTGGCCCTACGGACATGGCACGATCCTCGCCCTGATCATCGAGGGCCTGGTTAAAGGCGTCCTCGAAGGCCACTGCCCTGGCCTTGAAGCCCGGAGTGTTCTGGTTGGCTAGGTTGCCGGCGTGGACCTGCTGGCGCAGGACGGCGACATCCATGAGGCGAGTCAGGACAGTTAAACGGGGGTCGTCCATGGTTGCTGGATCCTGACGCAAAGAGCGGGCCAATGACAAAATTGGGCGCGGGAAAAGCCAAGACCAGTCGCGACGAGGCATCCCAGCAGAGGCGTGGATCCACATGGACCCTATTCATTCCGCGACGAATACCGCCTATTCCGCCACCCTGAGGTCGTGAGGATAAGTCCTTATCTGTACTCAAGTCCGTCTCATTTTCGCCGATCCTGTTCCTGGCAAGCCAGGGAGGGCTTATGGGCGAAATCGACATGCGCGCCGCGCGCGAGCGCGTTGAGACCGTTGAACGCCGCATAGCTGCCATGCAGGATGCCGGTGTCGACACCGCCGCACTACGCGCCCAGCTAGCGTTTGCCCATCATGCGCTGCGCGATGGGCGACTGGCCGACACCGAAGCTATCTGTGATGAGGTGCTGGATTCGGCCCGCCGACTGGCCGAGCGTGGATCCCGGTCCTCGCAGCCGCATCCAGCAATCCGCACCCCGGCCCAGGGCACTCCGGTGCCGGCGCCGCCAGTTCGTGATCCCGCCGCCCCAGGCACCGAAGCGCTTCAGCGGGTCAAGATCGGTCGAGCCCAGCTCGCGGACGAGGTTCGCGCTGCGATCGACGCCGAGGTGAAGTCGCAGCTACCGCAGACAGTACCTCCCAGCAATCCCGACTTGGCTCCTCTGGCCAATCGGCTTGAAGCCCTGGAGGCCCAGGTCGCAGCGGCAGCCAGCGTCGCCGATCACTTGCACGCGCTCGACACGCGTTGCTCCGCCGTCGAGCAGCGGGCAAGCGCTTCCCTGCCTGCCCCCGATCCAGCGCCGCTCCTGGGCATTGCACGTCAGCTCGAAAGCGTCGCTGCACGCCTACTCGTTCTCGAGAATCGTCCGATCGCTGTACCGGGCCCTGCAGGCGAACAGCTCGATCAGGCCGCCGTTCACGCGATCGTTTCCACCGCCATCGCCGAAGCCGTGCCCAGACAGGCGTCAGAGCTGCTGCGTGAAGCGATTAGCAAGCTGCCGACCCGCGATGATCTGCACCAGATCGCCGAAACACTGCGAGCCGATCTCGACTGGCGGCTGGAAAAGGCGGCAGCCGAGCACGGCTGGTGCTCGCTGGCCGATGTTCAATCGACTGTACGCAAAGGTTTGTCCAGCCAGGATCCCGGCACCACGTCTGGGGGCTCACAACTGGGCCGCCTTGAGATTGCCCTAGCCGAATTCGTCCAACAGTCGAAGGATCAGCAGGATCGCTTGATCTCCGCCCTCGCCGACCGGGTGGTTCAGAAGACCAAGATCATGACCAAGCGCTTGCTGGTACACGACGACCCTCTAGCGATCCAGGTCGAGCGCCACAGTGACACTGAGGAGCTGTCCCCTTCCCTCAGTGCCGACGGCGATAGCTCGTCGCAGATGGCCGCGATCACCGGAGCCATCGAACGCCAGCCTCCCGGCAAATCGCCAACCGAGCTGTCGCTCGATCCGGTGCCAGCGGAAGCACTAGAGGCGACGCGGCGGGAACATGGCAACACCACCCTGTTCACCCAACGCGTCAAGCCGTCAGTAACCATCGAAGTTCTACAGCCGGAAGCAGCCCCGACCGCGGTAGCCAAACCCGAAGAGTTGCACGACCTGGTCACAGCAGCCGTTGAACGTGCTTTGCACAGCGCGACCAGTTCCACCTTGACGGACAACGCCCCTACCCCGATGTCGGACCCTTCCAGGTCGCGTACCGCAGCCGGTATTTCGGGACTCGAACGACCCGCCCAGCCGGAAGTGGAAACGCCGCAGCCAGCGTTGACTTCCGCATCCACTGCAGCGTTGGCCGATCTGGGCATGCTGGTCGCCGCCGAAGTCGGTCGACAGCTGGCCAATACCATCCCGGTTCAACTGCCTCCCAGCGACAGCGATCTGGCCCGCGCGGTAGCCCGGGTGTTGCCGCAGGCCCTGCAGGATGAGTCGGTCCGCACTGAGCTATTCGCTGTGCTGGCCTTGGAGGCGGCAGGCAAACCAGGAGCTCTCGGCGAATTGACTGGTCTGCGTCGCTATCTGAAGCGCGAGCTACAGGCAGCGGCTAATCAGCTAGGCATGACTGTCCCGGCATAAGGGAAGCCAGGTCAAGGTTCTTGCTGTACGGGTTAATCCGGGGCTTGGCGTGGCCTCCCGTTCGACTAAGGTCTATCCAGGTAGCCGGCCCCTCCGTCAGCCGCCGACAGGACCATGCGCATACCAACTCTCGCATTCGTGATGGCCGGCGGCAAAGGCACCCGGCTCGAACCCCTCACCCTCGACCGGTCCAAGCCGTCAGTGCCATTCGGGGGCAAGTTCCGCATCATCGACTTCGTGCTGTCGAATCTGATCAATTCCAGCATCAACAGCATCTACGTGCTGACTCAGTTCAAGAGCCAGAGTTTAAGCGAACACCTGCAAACCTCATGGACATTCGGTTCGCTGTTGCGCAATCAGTTCATCCGCGCCGTGCCAGCCCAACAGCGCACTGGTGAGCATTGGTACCGCGGCACCGCCGATGCGATCTACCAGAATTTCAACCTGATTGACGACCACAATCCGGAACGAGTGGCAATCTTCGGCGGCGACCACATCTTCAAGATGAACGTCGAGCAGATGGTCAATTTTCACCACCAGGTGAAAGCCGAGGTCACCATCGCAGCGATTCCGGTTCCTATCGCCGAGGCTCGTGATTTCGGCGTTATGCAAGTTGACGAGCACTGGCGCATTACCGGCTTTCAAGAGAAGCCGAAGAATCCGACCCCGATACCCGGTCGTCCAGATCTCGCGCTCGCGTCGATGGGCAACTACGTCTTCGAACGCCACTCGCTGGTTGAGGCCCTGAAGACAGACGCCGCCAATCCGGCAAGCAGCCATGACTTTGGCAAGAACGTGCTGCCGAATATGCTGGCCCAAGGCAAGCCAATGTTCGCCTGGGACTTCAGCCGCAACCGCATTCCCGGTTCCAGCAACCCAGTCAATGATGGTTACTGGCGAGACGTCGGAACTCTGGACGCCTATTATGACGCGACCATGGATCTGCGCGCCATCGCCCCCGAACTAGACCTCTACAACCAGGACTGGCCGGTCCGGGCCGACCCGAACAACTGGCCGCCAGCCAAATTCGTCCACAACTCGGAAGGTCGCGTAGGCCAAGCGATCCAGTCGATCGTCTGCGAAGGCTCCATCATCAGTGGCGCCACGGTCATCGACTCGGTGATCGGCACGCGTTGCAAGATCAACAGCTACAGCGAGGTGCACAGTTGCATCCTGCTTGAGGATGTTGAGGTCGGCCGCGGAGCCCGGATCCGCCGCTGCATCATCGACAAGCATGTGAAGATTCCGGCGAATGACGTCATCGGCTACAATCGGGATGATGACGCAAAGCGATTCCACGTGACCGAGAACGGACTCATCGTCATCCGTAAGAACCAGATCATCGAGCCGTTGAAGTCATGATCTCCCTCGCCGCCGGCCACCTTGATCTGCCGGAGGGCGTGCTGCCCACCGATCGGATCCGGCCGGACGGCGTTGTCGTCTATTCGCTGACGGCTCATGCCCTGTACGCGATGGATCGCCACAAGTGGATCGAGAGCGAGTTGGCGCGGCATGACCTCGGCAGGGTGTCCGTGGTCGACTGGATCGATCGCTATTGGAAAGGCTGGACCCGGGCCAAGCTGATCGAGCACCTCTATGGCTGGCGCTGTTGGGGCGCATTCGACGAGGACAGCTTTGGACTGTTGTCTCGGCACACTGTGGAATACCATGTGTCCCGAGACGTACTGCGCCAAGCAGCTACCATGTTGGCCAATGGGGCCGAGAATCTCGACGTCATCAACTGGGCGATTACCGCAGGCCAGGATCTTGATCCCGTCCTCTGGCTGCTCGACCGAATTGACATCAATGCAAAACGCCAACGTCTGCTCACTGACCATATCCGCCTGTTCACGGAGACCGTGCCATGACTGCTGATCAAATCGCCCAGTTGCCACTGAAGGATCTGCGCGCCCTTGCTGCCGGTCGTGGCATCGCGTCGTCTTCCAAACTGAAGAAGGAGGAACTGGTCTCCGCCCTCGCCGCAGTCATGGCGGGTGTCAGACGGGAACCGCCTGCTCCGACCGGCACCACCGGCGGAAGCAGTTCCACCCCGCCGCAGGGTGGGCAGGCCTGGCAGCCAGCCCCGACCGATTACGGACTGCCCGTCCCGGCCAGTTATGGCCGGGACCGGCTTGTCCTTATGGTCCAGGATCCATCGCACCTGTTCGCCTACTGGGAGGTCGCCCCGGCAACCCTCGACCGAGTACGCACCGAAGCGGGTCATGGCGCCGCAGCCGTGCTGGTGCTGCATGGACCCGGCGGAGACGAACAGCGCGAAGTCGACCTGAACGGCGGCAACTACTACCTGGCTGTCGCGGCAGGTGCCACCTATAGCGCCGAATTGTGTCTCCGTGCTGGTGACGGCCGCTTGATCAGGATTGCTGGAAGCAACCGCACCAGCACTCCGGCCGCCGGCCCGAGCTGGCGCACCGACGAGGCCTGGCTCGAAGTCGACGAGAGCTTCCAGGACCTGCTGTCGCTGGCCGGTGTCCCCGGCAGCCTGGGCAGCAGCATGTCTAGCGGATCCGGAGAACGCTTCCGCAATACCCGCCAGATCCACATCCGGCCGGTCGGCGTCGAATCCGACGTCCCTGTCGGGACGGCAAGTGACACCAAGGCCAGACTGCCCGGCCCTGGTCTGCAGGCCCCGAGCAGTCTGAGCCTGGCCCGCACCAGCATCGAGTCCTGGTCATCGGCCTCGCTCAGCAGCGCCAGTCTGGTTCGCAGTGCCGCGCTCGGCAGTGGCTCGGGAAGCGGTCTGGGCCTGCTCGGCGGCAGCAGCGGCCAGCTGCTCTCATCACGAGCGCTCTCCAGCCGGTCCTTGTCGAGCCGCAGCGTCGGCAGCGGTTCGGTGATCGACGGAGCCGCAGAAGCGCAGTATCCGATCGAGGGCGTGTTTCACGCCCCGCCGACCGGTTTGCCCAAGGCAGCAGAAGGCGTGCCCAGCACAGCCTCGGCGGCGATGGAATCCGCTTCAGGCACACCAGCCCCACCTGAACCAGGCACCTCGGCACAGATCGCGCCAAATGCTGCAACCCCTGCCCCCGCCAACGACCCGCTGGCCTTCATCGGAGCGCCCAAGCCAGCCGCCCTGCGTAAGCCAAAGCCGAAGCGTAGCTGAACAGTCCGATCGGCCGCACATCTGGTCGTCCGATCGCTCTAGAATGTCCACGTACTTAACCACATCAGATTCCCGACGCCCGGACAACCGGACGATCGGACGACCGGACGATCATGCCTGACGGCCATTTCATGCTCGTGCTGCATGCCCACCTCCCCTGGGTGCGGCATGCCGAGGACCCGTTCTTCATCGAAGAGAACTGGCTAGTCGAAGCGATCACCGAGAGCTACATCCCCATCCTGTCACGCCTGGAACGCCTGGCCCACGAAGGGGTGCGCGCCCGCGTCACCATGACGTGGACGCCTCCGCTGTGCGAAATGCTCGCCGATCCGATGCTGCAGCAGCGTTACCGCGCGCGCATGGGGCGGCTCATCGAACTGGCCGAACTGGAATGTTCAGCCAAGGCGGGAACCGCCTTCGCATCTGCCGCCCAGATGTATCTCGACCATTACCGCTTCTGCTTGTCGGTGATGGATCGCTTCGGCGGCAACCTGCTCGGCTACGTCCGCCTGCTGCGTGACCTGGGTGTGGTCGAGCCGATCACCTGCACCGCGACCCACGGCTTCCTGCCGCTGATGTACACTCACGAGGCCAGACGCGCCCAGATCCGAGTCGCCTGCGCCAATTTCCACAAGCACTTCGGCGAGCAACCACGCGGCATCTGGCTGGCTGAATGCGGTTTCGTCCCAGGATTCGACGAGTTGCTCAAGGATGCTGGCATCCGCTTTTTCTTCGTCGATACGCATGGGCTGTACTTCGGCGAACCCCGCCCGCGCTACGGCGTCTATGCGCCCGCCTATACCCCAAGCGGAGTCGCCGCCTTCGCGCGCGATCCCGATAGCTCGCGTTCGGTCTGGTCGAGCGAAAGCGGCTATCCTGGTGATCCGCTCTATCGTGAGTTCTACCGCGACCTCGGGTACGACGGCGATTACAGCTGGGTCAAGGCGTTCCTTCATCCCGACGGCGTGCGACGCAACCTCGGACTGAAGTACCACCGCATTACCGGCAAGGTGCAGCTGCACGAGAAGCAGGCCTACGAGCCAGCTCCGGCCTATGCGCGGGCGATGGATCACGCCGGACACTTCCATTATCACCGCATCGAACAGGCCAAGTGGCTTGGTTCGATCATCGAAAAACCGCCTCTACTGGTCAGTCCCTACGACTGTGAGCTCTTCGGCCACTGGTGGTACGAAGGCCCACAGTTCATCGAAAGCATTTTTAGAAATTGCCACAATCATGGCTATCGCCTGATGCCGGTGACGGGCAGCGAGTACCTGGCCGAATTTCCGGTCCACCAGGTGGTCATGCCGAGTGCCAGCAGTTGGGGCGATGCAGGCTACAACGGCGTCTGGGTCAACCCGACCAACGACTGGATGTACCGTCATCTGCATGCCGCCGAGGAGCGCATGGTCGAGGTCGCTCGCCGATTCCCCGAGGCGAACGGCGTGCTGCGCGACACCCTTAACCAGATGGCCCGGGAACTGCTGCTGGCCCAAGCCAGCGACTGGGCCTTCATCATGACCACCGGCACCACCGTGCCGTACGCGGTGCGCCGGACCAAGGATCACATCAACCGCTTTACCGGCCTCTACGAACAGGTGATGACCGACCGGATCGATCCTGTAGCACTGCACGAGATCGCCTGGCGCGATCCGATTTTCGCCGAAATCGACTACCGCGAGTGGATCTAAGCGAAATCGCCCAAGAGCTGCCGTCCCCTGCAGGCATCTGGACATGAGGCTTGAGGCCTGCGTCCCCAGACGCATCCTGTATGGCCATGGCGTCCTACACGCTGGCTGATCTCGACCAGCGACCTGATCTCGCCCCCAATGTCCTCGCGATGTTCGCGACCACCGCCCAAGGCAGCAGTCATGTCGTCTGCGGCATACCTGCGCGCATGGGGTTGGAACCGTTGGCCGCGGACCTGAAAGGCACGCTCGGGGTGCTGCTAGCCATGAGTGGCCGGCGAGTTGCAGGCGCTCTCGCCATCTGTCCATACAGCGAGGATCAGGTCACCTTGTGGGGGCCAGTCATTCCCGACCAGTCTGAGCAGCCCAAGGTCATGCCGGTGCTGACGCAGGAATTGCGCCGGGCCTTGCGCGATGGTGGGTTCATCTCGATGCGCAGCCAGATCGACCTGCGCAACCGCACCGCCCGAGCCTGGATGATGGCCGAGGGGTTCGGCCCATGGAAGGACCTGCACTGCTACGAACGCGATCTCACGCCGCTGCGTGCAGCCGACATCAGCGACGTGCACGCGGCAGCCCGCGGCGATCTGGAAGAGGTAGCGCGCATTCTGGCTGAATGTTTCCCTGACAGCGACCATCACCGCCCCAACCTAGTGCAGCGTGAGAACGAGGGTTACAGGCATTACCTCCTGCGCAGTGACGGCCGTGCCGTAGGCGCGGCAGCTGTACAGGGCGGTGGTAGGCGCAGCTGGCTGAAGCTGATAGGCATCGCACGCAGCGAACGCGGTCGTCACCAAGCCCATCGCCTGCTCGACGGGGTACTGGCCAGCGAAGCGCGGCTCAGCCATCATGCCATCGGCCTGGAAGTACTTCAGGACAATCGACCAGCGATTGCCCTCTATGAAAAATCCGGCTTTGTACGGCGCTGGACCGCCACCCTGCTGATTGCCCCGGTCTGACGGTTCGTTCACCAGCCGGGAATTGCGGACATCCACGCTTCGATGCGCGCAGCTATGGCCGGATCATCGACGAGCCACGACGCTTCACGGTTGCTGGTCAACGCACTGCGGGTCCAGTTATGGCTCCCTGACAGGATGCGTCGGGAATCGGCTACCAGGACCTTGCCATGGCTGGTCGTTCCGGCTTCGTCGAGGATGACCGCAACGCCATGCCCTTGCAGCCAGGCATAGGCGGCCTCGTGCTTGAGGTCGGGCTCACCATCGCGGACGGCCCCCAGATCTAGGCACACTCGCACATCGACGCCACGGGCTTTGGCCGCGGCCAGGGCTGACAGCAGCGAACCGACCGGTCCATCATCCGGCCGAACCACGTACATCAGCAGCCAAATACGCCGCTGGGCCCCGTCGATCAGGCGCTGCGCCTCGCGGGCATAGTCAAGTTCGTACCCTGGTCCGCCCAACACGACACGGGGAGGCGGTTCCCGTCCTGGAGCAACCCAGCCCAGCACGAGCACACCGATGGCCAGGCACAGCACCAGAGCCCACCGTTGGAGCTGCGGTGGCCACGGCCTGCCGGTCGGTTGCAGGGGCAAACCGCTCATCTCGCCACGGCGCCGGCAGCTGAGATGACGTCGGTGACGGAGATCGCACCCATGTCGACCTTGGAGATGTCGCGCCGTTCCCACGCCGCGCCAGGCGCTTGCAGATTGAGCCAGCGATCACCCTGCGGGCCATTGCGCTCGCGTGGCACTGGCCCGAACAGGCCGACCGCCGGTGTGTCTAGGGCTCGGGCGAGATGCAACGGTCCGGTATCGCCACTGATCAGCACGCCTGCCTGGCTAAGCAGCCCGGCAAGTTGGGGAATGGTGGTGTCAGGTGCGAGTGCCGCCCCGGTTGCGACGGAGATGCGGGTAGCCACCTCGCGTTCGCCCGGGCCACCCCACAACAAGAGGAATGGCCGCGTCGCGCAGGCTTTGGCACAAGCAGCCAAGCGCTCTTCAGGCCACACTTTGGTCGGCCAGCCGGCGCCGACATTGAGCAGCCAAGGCCGGCGCAGGCCCCGTTCGGCCAACCAGCCGGCAGCCCAGGCCCGCTCGGTATTCCACGCAGGCAGAGGAAATCTCCATGGTCCAGCTGGAGTCACCCCGATCGCCCTGGACAGGTCTCGTTGCTGGTCGATCACGTGCACCGAACTGGTCACGACTTGGTGTTGGGCGCCCAGCCAGGATAGCTCCCGACCGCGCGGTGGGGCATGAGCAACCCGCCCATCTGCGCCGGCCAGAGTCGATAGGAGGCCGCTTTTGGCCAGCCCCTGAGCGTCGATGACCAGATCGTACGAGCGGTCCCGCACCTCGCGCACTAGGCGGTAGAAGGTACTCACCCGTCGGGGCCATGGGGCGGTCCGCAGCACTCGTCGCGGCAGTCGATGCAATCCTGCGATCGCTGGAGAACCCTCTAGCAGGCAGCTCCAGCGGTCTTCGCAGAGCCAATGGACGTCATGACCGGCGGACTGCAGGTCCGCCGCCAGAGGCAGGGTGTGGACAATGTCGCCAAAGGCGCCCAGTCGGACGATCAGGATGCGCATCCGGAGCCCATGATGGGCCACGCACCGGTCCGTCCATGCCCGCTTCCCGACCAGACCTGCTGGAATACCCTAGGTGCATGCCAGCCAATCACACCCGCTTGCGGCTGCTGGGTCCAGGGCTAGCCTCACCCGATCGTCATGGGCGAAGCGGATCACCTCAGTCTCGGAAGCGTTGCCAAACGCTGTAACGTCAGTCGTACCACCGTGTACCGCTGGATCATCTCAGGGCAGCTTAAGGCCTACAGCCTGCCCAGCGGCCATTTCCGGGTTATTCCGACTGATCTGGACGAGTTTTGCGCCTCTTTTGGCATCACCCAGAACCTGGCTGATGGTTCGGGAGGCCGGCGAGCCGTACCAAATAAGACCAACATTCTCATCGCCGATGATCACCCGGACGCTCTTCTGCTGTTCAAGCGGGTCGTCGAACGCTATCAGCCTGACGCGGCCATCCACGAGGCGATCAATGGCGTCGACACCTGCATCGCGGTCGGCACCCTGCGGCCGCAGGTTCTGATCCTCGACATCATGATGCCAGGCATGGATGGATTTGCCGTCCTCCAGGAACTGCTCCATCGACCGGAACTTGCCCTTAGCCGCGTGATCGTGGTCAGCGCCTACGAACCCTTCGCCCGCATCGAGGAACTGGGCCGGCTCAATCCACAGATCGCTGCCTGCCTGCGCAAGCCGATCCGGGTCGAGGAACTGGGTAAGATTCTGGTGTCCCTGGCAACACAGGCGCCCAGCAGCGGCACTCCCCCCGCCGCCGAGGCGCGATGACCGCAACGATCCCGGCACTCTCCGAGCAACTCGCCGCTGTCGAGCGCTCGATGGCTGGCGCCCTAGCCAGCCGCGAGCCGCGGGTCATAGCGCTGATCGAAGAGCTTGGCCCGTTTCACGGCAAGCTGCTCCGCCCATCGCTCTGCCTGCTGGTCGCCGAAGCGATCGGGACGGTCGACGCGCGGCACCACGCCCTTGGCGCTGCGCTCGAACTGATCCACACCGCGACCCTGGTGCACGACGACTTGATCGACGACGCCGATATCAGACGCGGCCGTCAGACCACCCATGTGTCGCACGGCAACACCACGGCGATCCTGCTCGGTGATTTCATGTATACCCGTGCGTTCTCGCTAGTCGCGGGTCTGGGCGAGATCGAGCTGATCAATCGCCTATGCGCCGCCACCAATACGGTGTGCGAAGGCGAACTGCACCAGCAGATGGCGGCCCGCGATGCCGATCTGTCCGAGGACGAGTATCGCCGCATCATCTATGGCAAGACCGCGGCCCTGACCGAACTCGCAGGATTCTTCGGCGCACTAGCCGGCGACGAGACTATGCGCCGCGCTTCGGCTGCCTTCGGTCGCGATCTCGGCATGGCGTTTCAGGTGGTGGATGACTGCCTCGACCTCTCGGGCGATGCGCAGAAGGTCGGCAAAACGCTGGCCACCGATCTTGAGCGCGGCCGCGTCACCCTGCCGCTGATCCGCGTGCTGGCAGCCGCCGAACCATCGGAGCGTGCCGCCCTAGAACAACGCCTGCTGCGAGCCCAAGGCCGCGAGCAGGTCGAGGCTGCTCGTTCTGAAGTGATCTCCCGCGGTGGGTTGGCCAGTGCCTTGGCCACCGCCCGCGAACTGATCACGGCTGCCAAGACCCACCTTCAGCGTCTACCCGATTCCCCCGCGCGCGCGCAACTGGCCGAGCTGGCCGACTTCGTCGTCGCACGCGATTTCTAGGTTTGAAACATGAGCGCAGACAGCGCCCCACGCACGCAGCCCGGACCAACCATCATTTCCCGGTCAGAGCATCCGATCTCACGCAAGGACCTCGACAAGGACACCCTGCGTGTCCTCTACCGTCTGAAGGACTCCGGATTCGAAGCCTATCTGGTCGGCGGGGCCGTCCGCGACCTGCTGATGGATCGCAATCCCAAGGATTTCGATGTCGCCACCGACGCCCGGCCGCGTGAGCTGCGCCGGTTGTTCAAGAACAGCCGCGAAGTAGGTAAGCGTTTCCGCCTAGTGCACGTGTTCTTCGGCCCGAAGAACGTCGAAGTCGCCACCCTGCGCAGCGAAGTCGAAGCGCCTGATGCCGCCAACGGCGACCTTTACGTCGACGAGGACAATGAGTGGGGCAACCTGGAAAGCGACGCCTTCCGGCGCGACTTCACCATCAATGCCCTGTACTACGATATACGCGATTTCGCGGTGATCGACTACGTCGGCGGCGTCGCCGACATTCATGCCGGGCTGGTCCGCGCCATCGGCGACCCGCGCGTGCGCTTCCAAGAGGACCCGGTGCGCATGCTGCGCGCGGTGAAGTTCGCAGCACGCTTCGGCTACACCATCGAAGCCAAGACGGCCGCGGCGATCGCTGAACTGCACGGTGATATCCTCAAGGCCAACCGCCATCGGGTCACCGAGGAGTTCTTCCGCATCCTGACCCAGGCCAACCGGGCCAACGGGCTGCGCCTGCTCGCCCAGTTCGGTCTACTTGAGGATCTCTACCCCGACTGGGCCAAGGCGATCGGCCAGACCGGGCTTGACCAGGTCATCGAGTTCCTCGAACGCGTTGACGCCGAGGCGGAACAGGATCGCTGGTACTCGATCGAACTGATCGCCACCGGCTTGTTCGTGCCGCTGCTCGACACCATCGACCCGGCCAAGGACCAGTTCAACCGGGTCGCAGCCAGAGTGACCCAAGAGGTACGCCAGCTCGGCGTGCGTATGGACCTGCCCAAGCGCCTCATCAACACCTCGGTCGAGCTGCTGCGCGGCCAGCTCTACCTGCTGTTCTTCGCCCATAAGGAGAACCGGGTCAGCCGCTTCGTCGAAAGCCCGTGGTTCGACGCGACCTGGCGGCTCCATCTCCTCGCTTTCGGCGGCATCGAGGAACTGGCACCACTGCGCACGACCTGGCTCGCCTACCGCAAGCGCATCAGCCGACCGATCGGCGGCAGCGTCCCGTCCCCGGATCGCCGCGACATCTTCAGCTTCCGTGGCCGCACCGGCGGCGGCCGCCATGCCGACCGCGGTGGCAACGGCGACGACGATGGTGAATGGGCCGAACCCGAGCTGGTCGACACCGGCGAAGAATGACCATGCGTCCGGCCTCCTGGCCGTCCGTTCGTCCGGCCGTCTGAGCCATGCCACGCTACGTTCTCGACCTCGAACTCGATGGTCGGGCCTTTGCCGGCACCCAATGGCAGAAGGACCAGCGCACGGTCCAGGCTGAACTCTATCGCGCGATCGAGACTCTGGACGGTCAACGTCGTCATGTCCGCCTGGCGAGCAGGCTCGACAGTGGCGTCGATGCCAAGCATCTGCCGTGCGATGTCGAGCTGGACCGCGACTGGGAGCCCGGGGTGCTGTGCCAGGCCGTCACTGGTCTGCTGCCGCCAGACCTGGCGGTACGCCGGGCCGCACGCGTCGCCGGTAATTTCAACGCGATCAGTGATGCGGTCGGCAAAACCTATCGCTATCGCATCGTTTTACGGCCGATCCGGCCAGTGCGGGCCGCGCGCCACTGGTGGCTCCGGCGACTGGACCATCCCGAATTTCTCCAACCGTGTGCTGACTTGCTGGTCGGCGCACATGATCTCAGCGGATTCGCCAATCTGCGCCATGACGAGACCGACACCAAGGACGCAGTGCGGCGGATCGACAGCGCGATCTGGACGATCAACAGCGAGGACCTGATCTTCCACATCCGTGGAGCGGGCTTTCTGTATCGCCAGGTGCGCGGTTTCGTCGGCGCCATGGCCACCATCGCCACCGGACGCCGGCCGATGGCTGATTTCATTGCCTGCTGCCGGGATGGCCGCCACGCGATCAAGGTCGGCAATGTCGCCCCGGCCGAGGGACTCTGTCTGGAGGAGGTCCGCTACAGTCCTGAACCGGCGTGGGTCGCAGCGACGAGTTGAGGTTGGCGGCGTGATGGGCGGACTACCCTCACCGCCATGTCCTTCACCCCGCGTTGTCTCGATTCCATCCGCGTTGAAGCCGAACAGTTCGCCAGCGAGCGCGACTGGGAGCAGTTCCACAGCCCGCGTAATTTGCTCCTGGCGGTAGTCAGCGAGGTCGGCGAACTGGCCGAGGTGGTGCGCTGGAGTGGCGACCGTGAGCCGGTCATCACCGATGAGAATCGCCAGGCCTGGGAGGACGAAATGGCCGATGTCTTCATCCTGCTGGTACGCTTGGCCGACCGCAGCGGCGTTGATCTGACCGCCGCCTTCGCGCGCAAGCTGCAGAAGGCGCGGGAGAAATACCCGGTCGACCAGTTCAAGGGTTCATCGCGCAAGGCGAGATAAGCCGCAGTCTCGTCAGTTGATCAGCCGCGCAGGACGGCGCCGGTCGTGGCGACTGCGGCAATAATCCGCTCGCGTGCAGCCTGAATGTCAGACTCCTCAAGCGTCTTGTCCTGGCTCTGCAAGGTCACGGCCACGGTCACCGCCTTGCGTCCCGCCGCGTAGGGCTGACCACGATAGATGCCGGTCAGATCCAAACCGGCGAGCAACGCTCCGGCAGCTTTGCGGGCTGCGCGTTCGATCACACCATAGGCCAGCGCATCGTCGCATTCCCAGGTGAAATCGTTAGCTACGCTCTGGAATCGGCTGGGCATCGCCAAGCGGACCGGGGCTGGCTGGCCAGCCCGCTCCACTAGGCGTTCCAGATCGATGCGGAACCAGCCGACCCGCTCGGGGTTGCCGGCGAGATCGCGCAGGGCACGCGGTGCCTCGCTGGCGACGCCGACCACGGCACCTCCAACCATCAGCTCGACACAGCGTCCCGGCACGCCCTCGGGGCCGGGTTCGGCAGCCCGGAAACCAGCGACATGGCCCAGGCCGGTCAGGCCGGCAATCGCGGCATCACGAGCGGCGAAGAACGGGGCCGCATCGTCAGCTGCCGCAACCACGCCAACTGCGACCAGTTCTTCGTCGCATCCATTGCCAATGCCTGGACCATAACGCTTGCCGATCTCATAGCAGGCCAGGGCAGGCAGATGTTTGCGGTTCTCTGCGGCGGCACGCAGCAGACCAGGAAGCAGACTGGGGCGGAGGTAGGTCCACTCAGGCTGCGGCGGGTGCTCCAGCTGCACACGAGCAGATGCCGGAATCGCCAAAGCATCGCACCAGGCCGGCGAGGCGAATACATATGTGCAAACCTCATCGAGGCCCTGGGCCGACAGGGCATCGCGCAGACGGTGCTCGGCGCTGCGCAGCGGGTTGCCTCGCGGAGCGGCGGCAGGCAGCCGCGGAACCTCGGGCTGCAGGCGTGACCAGCCGGCCATACGCCCGGCCTCTTCGATTAGCTCGGCGTCGATGGAGACGTCTTTACGTCGCCACCAAGGCACCGCCACCTGGGCAGCGGTGTCATCGCCAGTCACGACAAAGCCCAGCGAACCCAGCCGAGCCCGGGCGGCAGGCGCTCCATCACGGAAGCCGGTAAGCACGTCGACCTGGCGCACATCGAACGGGATGGTCCGTGAAGCCCCGGCCAGCGGGCCGCTGTGGAAGCGCGCGGTTACCCGGCAACCCGGGCACAATTCGCTCAGCAGAGCAATGGCACGATTGATCGCCGCCGGGCACAACTCGGGCTGCACCGTCTTCTCGAAACGCGCGGCGCTGTCCGTAGCAATGAGATGACGCAGGCGGGCACGGCGGACGCGCTCGGGCACGAAGCTGGCGGCCTCAAGGAGGATGCCGGTGGTGTCGGCGTGCACCGCCGAGGCTGAACCGCCGATTACCCCGGCGAGTGCGACGGCGCGTTCGCCGTCAGCGATGACCAGATCATCCGCTGCCAGTTGGTGTTCCTTGCCATCGAGCGTGGCGAGCTTTTCTGCTGCACGCGCCGAACGCACCAGCATGTCGCGCCCGCGCAGCGAGCGCAGATCGAAGGCATGCATCGGCTCGCCCAACTCCATCATGACGAAGTTAGTGATATCGACGAGCAGGCCAAGCGGACGGACCCCGGCGGCCTCCAGTAGATCGCGCATCCAACGGGGGCTTTCGCTATTGACGACACCCTCGATAACCGCCCCGCAGTACGAACGGCAGCCATCGTCATCGATATGCACCGACCAGCCCTGCGCGTCATCCTGCCAAGCCAGCGACGGCTCGGCCGGCGCAGGTCGATTCAGGATCGCTGCCACTTCGCGGGCCCAGCCGAGCTGGCCCCACAGATCTGCCCGATGCGTGATCGCAGTGTTCGATACCTCCAGCACGGCATCGCCGACGCCAAGCGCTACGGCCAACGGGGTTCCGGCAGCCAGGCTGTCGGCCAAGACCATGATGCCATCATGCGAGGTACCGAGGCCGAGTTCGTCCTCGGCGCAAATCATGCCCTGGCTAAGCTCACCGCGCAGCTTGGCTTCTTTGATCGTGATACTGACCGGCTTGCCATCCTTGCCCGGCATCGACATGGTCGTGCCGACGGTCGCCAGAGCGACGGTCTGGCCGACAGCCACATTGGCCGCTCCACATACGACCTTCAGCGGGGTTGGGCCGCCAGCGTCGACTGTGGTGCAACGGAGGCGATCAGCTCCCGGATGCTTGTCGCAGGTCAGCACCTTTGCGACGACCACGCCATCCAGATTCGGACCGGTCCGATGCAGCGCCTCGATCTCACAGGTGTGGACCGACAGCCGATCAGACAGCTCCTGGTCGGGAATCCCGAGGTCGGAGGCGGAGAGGAGACGGCGGATCCAGGAGAGGCTGACGCGCATGGGCGCGAAACCTTCGACCAACCCGCCGCCGGTGCAATGGTTTAGCGGGGCCGGCCCGACCGCGGACTAACCCAGCTTGGCCAGGACGGCAGCGTAGTCGGGTTCGTTGGCCAACTCGGCCACCTGTTCGGTGTGGACCACCATGCCGGCGGCATCAATCACGACGACGGCACGCGAGAAGAGGCCCTGGACCGGACCGCTGGTGATAGTCACGCCATAGTCGGTTCCGAATGCCGGCGAGCGGAAGTCCGAGACGCCATGCACGTCTTTCAGGCCTTCCGCCCCGCAAAAACGGGCATGGGCGAAGGGGAGATCCTTCGACACGCACAGGACGACCGTGTTGGCCAGCTTCGCGGCCTCGGCATTGAAGCGCCTGACCGAGGTCGCGCAGGTCGGGGTGTCAACACTGGGAAAGATGTTGAGAACGACACGCTTGCCGCGCAGGTCCTGGCTAGTCACGGTCGACAGGTCGGTCTTGACCAGGCTAAACAGCGGTGCCGGAATCCCGACAGCCGGAAGGCTGCCGACGGTGGTGATGGGGTTGCCCTTGAGGGTGATCGTGGCCATGGGTGGCTCCGTGAGGTTGGTCGGCAGGCTAGACGGATGCGGGACGGGCGGCAACTGGGACCCGCCCGACCTTGCCTGCGGTTGCACCCCGCTGGTCGAGCCGCTAGAAACCCGCGTGCCCGATCCACGATTACTCTCCAGTTCCAGCCTATGGTCTTCTCCGCGCTTCGCGATGGACGAGGAGACCTGGGATACCTCCGACGGCACCGTTGTCCGCCCCATCATCCATCATCCCGGCGCTGTGGTCATCCTCGCCGAACCGACTCCGGATACCGTGCTGCTGGTTCGGCAGTGGCGCTATCCGGTACGACGGTGGACGCTGGAGGTGCCAGCTGGTACTCGGGTCGCCGGCGAAGCCCCCGACGTCACGGCCCATCGTGAACTCGCGGAAGAGGCCGGATTCGCCGCCGCGCGACTGATCGAGATCATGCGGTTTTTCCCCGCACTGGGCGTCTCTGACGAGGAGATGATCGTCTATCGGGCCGAAGATCTGCGGCCAGCCGAGGGACAACGCGACCATGGCGAACTGGTCGACCGGCATGTCGTCAAGCGGTCGGACCTGCCCTCCTTGGCAACCTCTGGCGGGATTTGCGACGGCAAGACACTGCTGGCGCTGGCGCTGTGGGGGATTCCACTGCGCACTGGACCCTGAATGGAACGTACCCGGACCAAACATACGGCGGCAGACGTGGTCACGCGCAGCCATGCGGCCAGGGCAGCTGAACGCACGGGCGGCATGCTCATGAAGCAGGCCCGAAATGCCGGCCGCACTGTCCTGCTCTTCGTCGACACCTGCTCGCAGATCCGCCATGTCGGCCGAGTGTGGCCGCAGTTGATGCGCCAGATCGAGATGGCCGGTTTCGGCTCGATCATGGTTCTCGCCCTAGTCGCCTTCTTGACCGGTATGATCATGGCGATGCAGACCGGCATCGAGCTGAAAAAATTCGGCGTCGAACACCAGCTTGGCGCCATCATCGGCGCCACCTTCCTGCGCGAGATGGGCCCCTTGTGGTGTGCCATCATCATCCTAGCCCGGGTCGGAGCGGCTATGGCCGCCGAGATCGGCACGATGGTGGTCAACGAGGAGGTCGATGCCCTGCGGGTCATGTCGATCAACCCGGTACGGTATCTGGTGCTACCACGCCTGCTCGCCCTGCTCGTCAGCATGCCACTGCTGACTGCGATCGCCGACTTCGTCGGCCTCGCGGGCGGCGGACTAGCTTCGAATATGCTCTTCGGCGTCACCCCCGAGAAGTTTCACCAGAGCGCCCAGTCGCTGCTCGGGGCGCCGGACTTCTGGTTCGGCCTGCTCAAGAGCATGGTCTTCGCCTGCGTGATCGGGACGATCGCCTGTGACCGGGGTCTGAACACCACCGACGGAGCCGAAGGCGTCGGACGCTCGACCACCCAGACCGTGGTCATGTGCGTGGTCTTTACCCTGATCACCAACTTGCTGCTCAACGCCCTGATCAACCAGGCTCTCCGCCCGATGTTCGTAGACCCATGAGCGACGCCCTGGAACCACGCGCCCATCGCTGGGGAAGCACCTCCCTGGAGCTGTCGGTGGTACCCACCGAGGTGCCTGAAGGCCGCGAAGTACTTATCCGCATCCGCGACCTCCATCGCCATTTCGGGCCACGTCACATCTTACGTGGTATCTCGCTGGACGTCTACAAGGGGGAGACGCTGGTCATCCTCGGCGGTTCGGGTTCGGGCAAGACCACCCTGCTGCGGCACCTGATGGGCATGCTGCGCCCCGAGGACGGCAGCATCACGGTGCGTGGTCTGACTGGCGGCGATGTCGACATGGCGTCAGCCAGCGAGTCCGACATCGAGCGTTACCGGCGCAATCTCGGCGTGGTCTTCCAGGGCGCGGCTCTGCTCAACTCCCTAACCGTGCTAGAGAACGTCGGACTGCCGCTGGTCGAGTGCGATCAGTTACCAGCCGCCCAAGTGCGCGAACGCGTAATCGAGGCACTCCGCCGGGTCTATCTACCGGCGGAAGAGATCCTCAACCTCAAGCCCGCGGCCCTGTCCGGCGGCATGCGCAAACGCGTGGGCATCGCCCGCGCCATCATCCAGCAGCCCCGTGTCATCCTCTATGATGAGCCGACCACCGGGCTGGATCCGGTGACGGTCAATGGCGTGAACGAACTGACCCTCGACCTGCAGAGTAAGCTAGGCGTCACTTCGATCGTCATCACCCACGACATGTCCGCCGCATTCATGATCGCCGATCGCATCGCCCTCCTCTACAAAGGGCGGATCGTCGCCTGCGGCACCAAGGACGAAACGCGGGGCAACCCGCATCCGGTTCTCCAACAGATGCTCACCGGTTCGACAAAGGGCCCGCTGACTGAAGGGTTCGTCTGATGGCCATATCCAGCGAACTGAAGGTCGGCGCCCTATTCTTCGTCGGCCTGGGACTGTCGGTCTGGTTCACCTTCCAGACCACCAAGTCGAACAACGGATCCGGCGAGATGAAGGTCGACTTCCATCGCGTGGCCCGCCTGGCACCTGGCGACCCGGTGCTCTACAACGGTGTCCGGGTCGGCAAGGTCGCCTCGGTACTGCCCGTGCTGGAGAACGGCGAGCCGCGCATCGCGGTCGCGTTCTCGGTCGAGCCGCTGTCGAAGCCCGCCGTGCTGATCAACAAGGACAGCCTGGTCCGTATCAACCAGGGCCTGCTCGGCGGCGCCAGCATGGAGATCATCTCCGAAGGCGGCGAGCCGATCAGCATCAGCGGTTTGGCCAACGTGCGCAGCAGCGATCCGGCTTCGTTCGACGAGGTCATGCGCACGATGCAGGACATTCTCGACGAGAATCGCGCTGGCGTGCGCGGCACGATCGGCTCTACCAAGACCGCGATGGACAATTTCGGCGGAGCCTCGCAGGAGATTCGCGACGCCGTCGCCGAAAACCGTGAGACGCTGAAGGCCGCGATCGCCAATACCGACCGCATGACCAAGGAGATCGCCGACCTAGTCGCCGAGAACCGTGCCACGGTCAAGGCGACGGTGGCCAATTCAGAGCGGATGACCCGCGAGATCGCCGATCTGATCGCCGAGAATCGCGCCACCGTCAAAGCCGCACTCGAACGCATTGAAGCCGCCGGGGCCCAGGTCGCCATAGTGATCGAAGAGAACCGCAAAAACCTCCAGATGACCACCGAGAAGCTGCCCGTCGCGGTCGACAATCTCGCGCAGGCAGCGGCCCAGATCCGCGATGCGGTATCTGAGAATCGCCAGGATCTACGTGCAACCATGGCCGGGGTTGCTGCCTTCGCCCCGAAGCTCGATCGTATCGGCGACAATCTCGAAAAAGTCACTGGCCAGGTGGCTTCAGGCAAAGGCACTATCGGCAGGCTGGTGATGGAGGACACCGTCCACGACCAGACCACCGCCGTCTTGACCAGCGCCAGCGAACGATTGGAAGAGATCAAGCCGTTCACCCAAGGCGTCTCGCAGCTGAAGTTCTTCGCCGGACTTGAAGGCGGCGGCAACCTCGACAGCGGCGCTGGACACGGCGAGGCCTATCTGCGCATCGAGCCGCAGGCCTGGAAATTCTACCAGTTTGGCTTGGGCTACCGCACCGCGCCAACCGACAGCAAGACGCAGCCGGACGATCCGGACAAGCTGCAGGTCGATCTCAATGCCCTGTTCGGCTGGCGTTGGCTGCCTAATGACGACACCGAACGCTACCGGCTCAGCGTGGCTGGTGGCCTGATCGAATCGAAGTTCGGCATGTGGGCCGAATGGGCGCTGCTACGCGATGTCGATCTGCGCATCATGGGTCGTCTCAAGGACAACAATCGCGAGCCTGACGAACGTCGATATGAAAAGGGCGACTACATGGTCCGCGCAACGGTCAGCTGGCGGGTCTTCGATCGCTGGTGGCTGATCGGCGGAGTGGACGATCTGGCCAGCGATAATCCCGGGCCGTTTGTTGGTCTGCGTGCCGAACTGCTCGACAACGATCTGCGCAACGGCGCCACCGCAGCGAGTTTCGGCAAGTGAGCGACGTGGTTCATCTGGTCGCCGTCGCCTTGACCGCAGGCGCCGGCGGGGCCTATCTATGGGCCGCGCGTAAGCAGTGGATGCGGCTTGGGCGCGATCCCAGCAATACCGACGGTCGCTGGTGGTGGATCGCTTTCGGCCTTCAGACCGCCGGCCTGGCGGTGAGCCTGCTCGACCCCGGTCATCGATCCTTTGCCTACGGAGCCCTGGCGGCCTGGGCGGCGGTGGCCGCCATTTTTTTTGCCGGCCGCTTCCTGTCCGCACCAAGTCGGCTGCTCCTTGCGCTGCCACTTGGTGCAGTGGTGCTACTGATCGCCATCGCCGGCGTGGCCAGCATCGGTGCTCCTCCTGATGACGGCTCCGGATCCTGGATTTCCAGGGTCCATGCTGGATTCATGGCGGCCCACCTGGCGGCCCTGGTGGCGGCCGGGGCGGCCGGGGCACTGTACGTGCTGGCTGCGGGACGATTGAAGTCAGGCGACCCACGGGCGACTAAACTACCATCATTGCCGACCCTCGAACGACTGACCGAACGCGGACTCATCTGGGGGACAGCCCTGCTCATCAGCGGGCTGGCCACCGGCGGCGCCGCCATCCGTGTCTCGCACGGCTTCCAACTGCTGCATCCGACTGCCCTGCTGGGTCTGGCTGAGATTGCCTTGCTAGTCGCCGTGCTCGGCGTGCATCGCACCCGGCATCTCAGCCGGCGATCACTGTCGCTGGCTGCCATCGCCTGTCTGTCGGTGGCCATGATGGGGACACTCAGCCAGGTCGTCATCGCCCATGGCTGAGGCAGAATCGCTCAATGCCCCACCCGTAACGGGTTGGGGCATGGACCATCACCGCAGCCCCGTGGAGTTGCGCGAACGCCTTGCTGTGGCTAGTTCCGATGCCATCGCACTGGCCGCTGAACTTCGTCAATTGCCAGGTGCCAGTGAATGCCTAGTGGTCAGCACATGCAACCGCTTGGAGATCTATCTCGGAGGCACGGTCGAGCGCGGTCACATCGAATCAATGATCGCGGCACGCGCCGGGATCGACATGGCCTCTCTCTCGCAGCATGCGTACAGCAGCCATGGCGCAGCCTGCGCCCGGCATCTGTTCCGGGTCACCTCGGGGCTGGAGAGCATGGTGCTCGGCGAGGCTGAAATCGCTGGTCAGATCCGCCGATCCTATGATTCAGCGCGCGCTGCTGCGCTGTGCGGACCGATGCTGCACGCCCTGTTCCAACGCGCCATCGCCTGTGGTAAGGACGTGCGTACGCGCACCGGCCTGGGCGATCACAAACTGAGCGTCGCCTCGGTGGCGGTCGATCTCGCCCGACAGGTACACGGCGACCTCAGCAAGGCTCGATTGCTGCTGGTCGGTGCTGGGGAGACGGCCGAGCTGGCCGCCCGCTACCTGACCAGCGCCGGAGTCCGGACGATCAGCGTAGTAAACCGCAGCGACGAACGCGCGGTCACCCTTGCCGCCGCGGTCGGCGGCACCGCCCTGGCTTGGGATCTGCTCGGTGAAGCGCTGACCAGCCACGATGTGGTCGTCAGCTCTACCGCCGCCCCTCATCCGGTCATCACGACCAGCATGGTCCGCGCCGCCTTAAAGCAGCGCCGGGCACCACTGACACTCATCGACCTGGCAGTGCCTCGCGATGTCGAGGCAGAGGCTGCCCAGCTCGACGACGCATTCCTCTTCAATGTCGACCACCTGGAACGGGTGGTGGCGCAGAACCTGGGCAGCCGCCACAGCGAAGTTGCTGCAGCAGAAGCGCTGGTCGCGGAGGCTGTGGAACTGTGGCGCAAAGCCACTGACGCAGCCCATGCCGAACTGCTGTCGCAGGTCGTGCGCTACTTCAACGACGTGATCACCGCCGAAGAAGAGCGTCTGGCAGCCAAGCTGCCAGACGCCAACCGTGGCGATCTGCGCTATGGCCTTGAGCGGGTCAGCGGCAAGCTGCTGCACCCAATGCTCGCCTGGCTGAAGCAGCACGCCGATGATCCCGATCGCCAACGACTGGTACTTGAACTCCTGCGTCTGGAGCCGACCCAACCAACTGCCCCTGTCCAGCAGGCCAGATCCCTCCCCCCCGAAGTCCCTGGAAACCTGGAGTGACGCGCCTTGAACGCCGACCCCCAATCGGCGTAATACCTCAATGCTTCTTTGCCGCAGCGGCCCAGCTGGCCATGAACGTCCCTGCCTGATCGATACCCACGGAGTACGTCGTGATGCGTCCGCTGTCGCCATCGATTGGAACGGTGAATTCCTTGGGCATGGCGGCATCCGCCGGTTAACTGGACTCGACCTAGCCAACCTGCCGGCCGTAGACGATGCTGAACGCTGGGGTCCTCCAGTCGCCAGGCCAGGCAAGATTGTCGCAATCGGCCTGAACTACCGCGATCATGCCGCCGAGACCAAGGCCCGCATCCCGAGCGAGCCAGTGGTGTTCATGAAGGCGTCCACCGCCCTGTGCGGACCATACGATGACATCCGCCTGCCCCGCGGCAGCCAGCACACCGATTGGGAATGCGAACTGGGCATCATCATCGGAGCGACGGCGCGTGACCTGCCAGATCCGGCAGCCGCTCGCGGTTGCATCGCGGGCTGGACCCTGGCCCACGATGTCTCTGAACGACACTGGCAGAAAGATCGCGGCGGGCAGTGGGACAAGGGCAAGAGCTTCGATACCTTTTGCCCGCTTGGTCCCTGGCTGTTGACCATTGATGCGTTGGCCGATCCGTCTGGGATTCCGCTGCACACCGATGTCGACGGCTCGCCCAAGCAACGTGGCTCGACCAGCGATATGATCTTCGATCCATTCACCATCGTACACTACCTCTCGCAGTGCATGACCCTGGAACCGGGCGATGTGGTGTGCACGGGTACTCCCGCCGGGGTCGGCATGGGGCGCACGCCAGCAGAATATCTGCGCCCCGGAAACGTGGTCGAACTCGCTGCTGGTCCGCTGGGTAGGCAGCGTTCACGCGTCCTCGGATGATCATGGGACGGTTCCTCCTCGTCCTGCTGTGCTTCGGAGTTGCCCACACCGAAGAGGCCTGGGTCATTGGATCCGACGGAGCCGAACTGACGGCAACGTCTCCCATGATACTCAGCCGCCCGATCTGCTTCGTCCACGACAGAAGCACCGGCGTACAGGCGACCTTCTTCGCGACCAGCCTGCGTGGGGTGAGGCAGGACGACTGGAGGACCAGCCAAACTATCGCCGGCAGCAAGATCGATACCTGCGTCGACCAGCCTGCATCGGCCTTCGGCAGTGAGACCGAGCGGAAGCGCTTTGGCATTTCAGGACAACCGGGCAATTGGGATGAATTTTCCGTGCAATGGGACGGCTATCTTCGCGTTCCGCCGGATGGGGCAGATGTGGCTACCGCTTCCGACGATGGCAGTCGGGTGTGGCTGGACTTCGATCGCAACGGCACGGTCGACACCGGGGAATGGGGTTCGAACGGCTGGGGCAACGGCCAGGGAACGACGCATCGGATGGTTCATGCCGGGGTTCCTGGCGGCGGCTACACCATCCGAATTCAGTTCGAGGAAGGTGGAGGTGGCAATGCCTGCACGCTACGCTGGCGCAGTCCCGGCAGCGGGCTTTGGACCACCGTCCCGCCAGAAGCATTCAGCCAAACCCCGATCCTGCGACTCAATGGACCAATAACGCTGCATGCCACCTTCGAGGGTGTTGGCAATGTGGTCTGTGGCGAGGGTGTCGTGCTCAAGACAGCACCGACCAGCGGTAATCTGATCCTTTCCGGTGCGGTCACCTTGGCCGGTGATCTGACCAACGGTCTGAACCTGCAGATCCCTGCGCAAGGACGGTTGGATCTCGCCGGCAGACGACTGCAGGCCGACCAGATTACCGGCTCAGGATCCATCCTGCTGTCCGGCGGACGGATCGACGCCGCTTCGGGCAGCGGACTGCACCTGGTTGGCCCCGGTACGTTGCATGTCTCCGGCATGATCGAGCTGGGAGGTTTGGATGCACGCGTGCAGGTGATCTTGGACCCTGGGGCGTCAGTCCGCTCACCCGGACGGTGCGTTATCCGCACCACGCTAGCATCCCCATTGGCCACGGTAGTCGATCTTGGCGAGCAGCCGACGGACTGCGATCGGCTGCACCTCATGCTCGATGGGCCCTTGTCGGGAGTGGGACTGGTTGTCTGGCGGGCCGACCGCCATGGTCGTTGGTATCAGCGTGGCGTGCCAACGACGTTGCGGGATGGCCGCCAGGAACTGGAGATGGAACTCTCGGACACCAGCACATTCAGCCCGATCGGACACGCCGACGCGTGGAACGTAAATAGCGATGCGGAGTGCCGACGCGTCGGACTCCTGTTCTATGCCGATCGGCCGGTCACCGGATCTGTGCTGAGCGATACCTCGTGGACCAGACTGCCGTCCATCAGCGGATCGCCACGACTCGTTGATGTCGTACCTGGAGCGAGCTGGATCGAGACCGGCAAGCGCATCGAGCTGTCTGTCCGTCCAGAGCCGTACCCCCTGTGGCCGCTGGATCCGGAATCCTTTGATCTGCAATTGGCCGTCACTGCACCAGATGGAAAGGTCACCTCCTATTCTGGTTTTGCCAGTCAGCCCTTCACGCGTCACGATCGGGGCGATCGGGAATCGCTCACCGCAGCGGCTCCGTCCAGATTCGCCGTACGCTTCCGGGCCAGGCAGGCCGGCACGCACCGCTTGCGTCTGAGCGCCAGGTGGTCCGGAGGTGCGTCCGCAGCTGTGGATCTACCCGATGTTCTGGCCGAAGGGCCAACATGGGATGACATCGCCAGACCAGACAGCGCCGACCCTCGATTCCTCAGTGCCCAGTCTCGCATGATCTGGCCGATCGGGCAGAACCTCAATTCGACCTATGACGTGCGCAGCAGACAGGCATTGAATACCCGATTGACGCCCGATCGGGGCTCCTTCACACGCGAAGCGTTCCTCGCGCGACTTATCGCCGCTGGCGGCACCGGCTGCGAAACCTGGCTGAGTCCTTGGAACCTCGGCCTGGAATGGACGGATGCCTGGCCTGGCTTTCACGGCGCCGGACGGCCAAATCTGGGCAATGCCTGGGCCCTCGACCGTTTTTTGGACTTGGCCGAAGAACATGACGTACGCGTCGTCCTGTCGATCTTCAATCATGGCCAGGGTCGGGATGGCAGCGGAGCCGAAGACGACTTCCCGCATCACCCATGGCGGAACGGCAATGGGGGATGGCTGGACAGTCCCGCTGGCCTGTTCACTGATCCACGCGCCAGGCGTGGCCAGGAGCAACTGTTCCGCTATCTGGCTGCCCGCTGGGGCGACAGCCCCGCCGTGCTGACCTGGAAACTGTGGGCCGAGGTCAACCTGGTACACGCGCCGGTGGAAGATGTGCGCACCTGGCACGCCTTCGCCAGTGATGCGTTCGCCCGCCATGATCCCTGGCGGCATCCCGTTACCACCCACTGGTGCGGCGATTGGAACAATGCGGATCCGGTGATCTCTGGACAGCCGGGCATGGGCATGCTGACTATCGATGCGTATCACGATCAGGGCCTGATCGCCGATCTGTTAGCCCAGAGCACACGCAGGGCAGGTCGCGATAGCGGTGGATTGGCCGAATACCGCAAACCAGTCCTGGTCACTGAGTACGGTGGTAGTCCGATGGCGACCTCGCCGGCGCGCCTTGATGCCGAACTGCAGATCGGCGGATGGGCGGCCCTGGTCCACGGCCACGCCGGCACACCCATGTTGTGGTGGTTCGAGTGGATCGACCAAGGTGATCGCTACAGCCAATTCGGTGCCCTGCGCCGCTTCACAGCTGGAGAGGACCTGCGCAGCAGCGCGGCACGCACCATAGCGCCGAAACTGCAGACCGGCTCTACCACGATGTGGTGCCGGGCCTGGTTGCGTCCGGGACGGGCTCTTGGCTATGCCTTCGATCCGGCCTGGGCCGATGATGGGCGGTCCGATGGCGATCGCCCCCCAGGAATACTCTCGTTCGGCAGCCTGTCTGCCGGCCGGATCCACATGCAGTGGTGGGATGCTGCCCGCGGAGTGATCCAATCCACTGATCTCATCCTGCATCCAGGCGGGGACTTCACCGTTCCGTCACCGGCCTTCCAACACCACATTGCCTTTAAGATGTGGCGAGATCCCTAATCAATGGACCGTCAGTAGGTTCGACCGCCAGCGCTCATCAGCCACGATCGAACCTGCAATGAGGATGGCGCCATGTTGTCGTGCGACCAATTCCAGGCCCTCCCGCTCACTGGCTGCTTGCAACGGCATGGCTCCCGTGCCACTGAACACCAGACGCTTCCAGCCGCGCAGTAGCCATTCCCGATCCCGACCGACCACAAGCACGAGTGCAGCATCTGCCGCTGGATCGTTGGTCAGCACGATGATCACAGGCGTTCCATCAGGCCACGTCGTGACCCGACCCAGGAACATATCGCGGACCCGGGTTGCATCGAGTTGCTGAAATGGCGCGGTGACGTTCACCACCGCAACCTGGGCATGCAATCCGGCGGCCATCATGAAAACGCAGGTGAGAACACGAAACATCAGAAATCCACTGTTGTCTTCAGGGCCAAGACCTACCAGATCGACTCCGCCCCTTGAAGCTCATCCAGAGGACTAACCCCGAGGGTCCCCCAGTTGTTACGAAATTCCGCCTTCATCGACCAGTTTGTTCTGGGCAGGAGATTCACCGCGAGAACAGCCGTGTAAGCATGGGACTTCGCTGGATCATCGGGGTCACCATTGGCGACTTCACCGGCGGCGCACAAATCACGACTGCGCGCAGCGCGTAGATCGAAACCGGCAGGAAAATGGATGTGCGTGCCGCATCGACGTCGAGGGACTCGCCATAGAGGCCCTGCGGTATCTTGAATCTGCCGACTTGGACCTGCAACGGAGTCTACGCCTCATGAACAACTCCATCCAAGATCTTGTCAAGGTCGGCCAGGCGATACGGCTTGGCGATCTGGCCCCGGAATCCCTCAGCCCGCATTTCGGCAGAACCTCCGTCTCGGGTGAAACCGCTGCACAGTATAGCCCTGACCTGCGGGTCGATACCCAGCATTTCGCGCAGGCAATCGACCCCACGCAGGCGTGGCATCTCCATGTCGATCATCACGACGGTGATGCGGCCTCGTTCCCGGGTGAACACCTCGACGCCCTCCCGGCCATCGCGGGCCTCAAGAACCTCCCAACCAAGCAGTTCCAGGAGTTGCCTTGCGCTGCCACGGACAAGTTCCTCGTCATCGACAAGCAGGATCACCCCCCTGCTGGCCCGACCCAGCTGAGCCTGCTTGGGGATGGATTCCTGCACCGGTTCGTCCGACAAGGGCAGTAACAGTTGGAACCGCGTGCCGCGTCCCAGCTCGCTGTGCAGCAGGATGGAACCGTGATGATCCTGCACCGTGCCCCAAACCGCTGCGAGTCCCAATCCGGTGCCCTTGCCAACCGGTTTGGTGGTAAAGAACGGCTCAAAAATGCGCGCTCGCACGGCATCGTCCATGCCCTGCCCGGTGTCCGACATGGTGATCTCCACATATCTGCCGGCGGATACCGGCAGCAGCAATGCCGCGCCTGCATCTGTGGTGATCGACCGCAGGCAGGTCGAGATGCGCAGTATGCCGCCGTCCGGCATGGCATCGCGGGCATTCAAACCGAGATTCAACAACGCATTCTGCAGCTGCGCAGGATCGCCGACTACATTGGACGACCCGCTCTGGAGGGCGACCTCCAGCGTGATGCGTTTGTCCAAACCGCTTTGGAGCATCGAGACCGCATCGCGGATGACCAGATGGATGTCGAGCGTGCTGGCCATGCCGCGGCCTTTGCGCGCGAAGGTCAGCAGCTTGCGAGTCAGATCAGCCGCCCGTTCGCACGACGTCAGGATGCCTTCGATCAGGCCTGTGCGGCGGATCGGGTCCTGGGCATAGCGGATGAGCTCAGCCGAGCCCATGATGCCAGCGAGCATGTTGTTGAAATCGTGAGCCATGCCCCCTGCAAGCTGCCCAATGGATTCCATCTTTTGCACATGTCGAAGCTGCTCCTCCAGGCGGTTCCGTTCTGCCATGTCGCGCACCACGGCAACCATCACCTGCGAACCGGGGATATCGAGACGAACGAGTCCGATTTCAGCTGGGAACACCGTCCCATCACCCCGGATGTGCAGCCAGGGGAAATGGATGGTCCCACCATTGCCAGCGGACCGCAGCAGGCGCTCTTCGGCTAGCGTCGACAGTTCACCATCGGCCTGATGGGCAGGCGACAAATCAGCAGGTGACTGCCCGATCAGCTGATCCGCGGTACGACCGAACACCACCGTTGCCCGCGCATTGACCTCGACCAGGCGGCCGTCGCGGATGACCAGGACGCCATCGGCGACGCTGTTGACGATGGTACGGGCGAACTGCTCACGCTCCTGCAACTCGGCTTCGCGGCTGACGACCGCCGCCGCCATAGTACTGAACGCCCGGGACAAGTCGCCGACCTCGTCTTGGCGCCGGGTATCAAGCCGGATGTCCTTGGATCCCGCAGCCAGGGCGGCAGCTGCCTCTGACAGGCTTCGTAGCGGCCCACCGACGCGCAGGCGCAGCACGATGATCAGCAGCAGGGATTGGGCAGCAATCATCCCAGCGCCAATCATCAGGACGTGCCAGGCGCCTCGACGGGCTTGGTCCTCGACCGCAGCGACCGGCTGGAAGGTGGCCATGGTCCAGGCAGGTCCGGTGAACCGGGACACCCCGACCCAGCCAGATCCATCACTGAGCGTCACCAATTCAGAAAATACTCCCTGGGGTGCAATTTCACGATCCATCATGGATAGCAGAGCGTCGTTAGCCCGCGACAGGACCAGATTGCCGCTACTCTCGCGAACCCGATCACCCAGTCGACTATGGGCGAGGATCCGGCCGCCGGCATCGAACACCACAGTATCCCCAGCTGCATCCTGCCGGGCAGTGGCGCGGGCGAGCAATTCGTCCACGGGTAGCACCTGGGTGATCGCCATCCGCCCAACGCCAGGCACATCGAGCGCTGCCGTTGCTGCAATTCGCCAGCTGTTTGTGGCCGGTTCGAGATAGGCCTGCGACCAACGCACCGGACCCGGGTCACCAAGCACCTCACGCTCGGCAGGCAGCAGAACCGGATCGGTCGGCAGCATGGCATCCGCCAAGGCGACCGCCTCATCACCCCATCCGACCAACCAAGCCTTCGGCACGGCGATGGTCAAATTGGATGGCATCTTGGCCCAGGCAGGTCCCATCTCTTCAATCAAATCCCGGGCCACTCCGGCGGCAGCGACCTGAACCGGGTCCTGGGCGACCAGGGCACTGACGAACACCGCCAACGGGGGCTGGAGCTGGCGGCGGGATTCATCCTGCTCGGTCGAAATCGGTCGATTCCCCCCGGCACGAAGCCGCAGGTGCAGCAACCGACGGCATTGGGTGACCTGGTCCGCGACGCGGTCAAACAACGGCTGCTCGCGTAGCACCCGTTCTTCGGCCTGCCGTTCCAGGCTCTGGAGCGACAGGGTCCGCTCCTGCGCCATGCCTTGGTGCCAGTTCCAGGCAGTGGCAACAGCCACCACCAGGGCGGTTCCGAGGGCCAATGGAACCAACGCTTGGGCGAGTATGCCGACGCGCCAACGCTGGAGATCCATACCCCATTATGGAGCAAGTCCGGGGCATCGGCAAGCATGGAGCTGTGCAACTGCGACGATGGCTAATCCAGGGGTATGACTAGGCGGAATCGGGCACCTCCGATCGGGGCCACCTCCACCGCTAGGCTGCCGCCATGCAACTGCACAATCGCGAACGAGACCGCGAGTCCCAGACCAGTGCCCTGCTCCTTCGTGGTGTGGAATGGGGTGAATATCAGCTGACGTGATTCCTCTTGGACACCAGGCCCATCGTCGTCGACCGTAATAGCCAATCCCTCTGGCAGCCGTTCTATCGCCAGCTGGACGTGGCCTGGCCGGCCCTCGGCGGAGGCCTCGATCGCGTTGCGCAGCAGGTTCAGGATTACCTGCTTAAGCTGGACGCCGTCGATAGAAGCCGTGCCACCCGTCCAGCGGTCATCGCAGGCGATCTCCACCCCGGCAGCTTCGGCATCCGCCCGGGTCAGTTCGATGACTGAATGCAGGAGTGCGACTGGATCATGAGATCTGCGTTCGATGCGTCGCTGCCGCGTGAATTCCAGCAAGCCCGTGACGGTATGGTTGAGATCGCGGACCCCCTCAACAATTAGCTGAGCGAAGCGCCGCCGCCGATCGTCCTCGGGCAGGTCGCGCACCAGCAGACTGGCGAATCCTTCGATGCCATTGAGCGGATTGCGGATCTCGTGGGCGACACCGGCCGCCATTTCGCCCAGTTGTTTCAGGCGGTCGGCGCGTTCGGCACGCTCGGCCAGGGCGCGCATTTCGGTGACGTCATCGAGTACTTCGACCGCGCCGCGCAAGGCTCCTGATTGGTCGCGCAGCGCACTCGCCCGGGCCACCAGGATGCGACGCGATGGACCCGTGCCGACGACCGTCTCAGCCCGTAGGGGTCCATTTTCGCCAGCCAGCACGCGCAAAGCCGGACTGGCCGGACAATAGGTCATCCAGGCGGTGCCGGTAGCCAGCCCAGGGAGGAAGAGCCGCGCCGCCGGATTGGCGCTCAGCACCTGGCCGTCCAGGCCAATCGCCACGACGCCAGAGGCGACTCCTGCCATCACCGCGGCAAGCTGCTCGTTGGCTGCGGTGAGTTCTGCCTGTTTGGCGACTAGGATCTGCTCCAACCGAGCGACTTGCGAGGCCAAGGCTCCGGTCGTCTCATCGAACAGACGCAGCGCCGCGGCGAGATCGAGTGGAACCTCCGCCATGGCGGATCAGCCCGTCCGATCAATGAAGCGGGCCTCGACCGGAAGGCCGGCGCCATAGGCCCGGCTGCCTTCGCTGCCCGTATGCATTTCAGCCTGGGCCTGACGGAGCAGTCGTTCACGGGCAAGTTGCAGAGCGACCTCGCCATCCCGCCTGGCAGCGTCGACCTGGATGGCCAGCGCGCGCAGTGCGGGTTCATCCTCGGCCCGAGCAGGCTCGGCCAGCGCGGCATCGATGTCGCCCATCAGACTCTCCGCCATTCCGGTATCATCGCGATCAAGGGCTTCACGGACCTGGCCATAGAGGTCCAGCAGTCGCATGGCGCTGTCCGGCGTCATGGTTTGAGATCCGCCACCAGCGCGTTGACCGCCGGCAGTAGCTCGCTGGCGGGATGCGCCCCGGGGAACGCCTCGGCGGCAGCTCGGGCCCGACCTGCCTGATCCGCCCGGGTTGCGGCGTCGCCAGGCAGCCGGGCCAGTTCGGCCAGGAAGAATACGTTCAGCCACGCCGCCCGCGAACGCATGTGGACGGGGATCTCGGGAGGCAGGGTCGCCACCTCGGCGAGCCCCTCGTTGAGGCGCTGTTCGCGCACGCCGGCGTTCTCGGCCAAGGCCAGTTCGCGTAGGCATTCGGCGATGGAGATGCGATTCTCGACCGACAACGGGGTCAGCTGGGCCGCCTGGCGAGCCTGCCCTGCCGGGTCGAGTACATCCTTGTCGGCACGATGGGTCCGGCCAAGCCAGTCATCGAGGGCGCTGCGCAGATCACTCAACGCCTGATCGCGTTCTGCCCGCGGACGTTCGAAGCCGCTGCCGAGATCGGCCGCCGCCACCGGCCGGACCCCCGAGGCGGTGCGTAGGATGACCTGGATGCGCTCGTCCCGCTGGCGCTGTTCCAGCTCCAACCGGCGCAGCAGACGATCCTCCTCGGACAGTTTGCTGTCGTCCTGCAGTTCCGGAGCCATTGGCGCCGAACGCGGAAGCGGATCCTGCGCAGCTGCCCCACTGTCATCCTCGACCGCCGACAGGCCGACGCTGCAGACGACCGTCAGGCTCACCATCAGCCAACAAACAATGCTGCGGCTGCTCATTCCGACACGTCTCCGCGAAAGGCGCGGATGGCGTCCTCCAAACGGCCAGCTCCACGCAGGTGTTCACCCAGCAGCTGAGCCGCGTATTCCCGGTCGCGCGGTCCGATCGTTGGATCGCGCAGGAAGCGACGCAGCTCGGCCTCGCCCTTGGCTTCCTCACCAGCGAGCAAAAGGCTGCGCGACATGCCCAGGGCACTGGCGTGGCGCAGTTCGACGCTGGGGTTTTCGTCGAGCACCCGTCGATACGTCGCAGCTGCCTGGCGGGCAGCGGCCGTCTGACCGGTACGGTCGCGGCGCGCTTGCTGCCACTGAGAGCGGGCGATGTAGAACAGGACCCGCGCTCGCACCGGACCGGGATAATGCCCGAGTTTTCCGACCAGTTCGCCGAGCAACTGGTCAAGCTGCTGGCGGCCGGGCCGGTCGTCATTGGCGCGATCGTCACGCAGCAGCTCGTAGAGCGCGGTCACGGCCTGATCTTCGGCTTCCAGTTCGGCGAAACATTGGGCGATGCGCACCAGCAGATAGGGCGCGATGTCGCCTTGGGGGAAGTCCTGTCGGGCACGGAGGAACGCGAACAACGCCCGCACGTATTCCGGCTGCGGCCGTCGCAGCCAGCACTCGCCGGCCCGAAACGCAGCTTGCCCGTACATCGTGGCAGGCGCCTGCGGATCGGTGTTGCCGGAGGTCCAGCGGCGATGCAGCCGTTCGTAGCGGGGACGCGCCTCGTCGACCTTGCCGAGATGGAAGGCGCATTCGGCCAGCCAGAAGTCGGCCTGATCTGGCGGTGCATCTGCGGCATGTCCGCTGGCCTTCAGCCAGCGGGCGATCTGCACCTCGGCCTCGCGGAAGCGGGCGGCAGCCTCGGGCGGAACCTCGCTGACTTCCCCACCCGACAGCCCGAGCGCCTGGATGCCGGCAGCGAACAGGAGCTCTCCGATCGCCAGTCGGGCGGCAGCGACCTCGGTGGCAGCCGCCGGCTCGGCGGCGTAAGTCTCGAGCAGGCGGTGCAGATCATCGACCGCCTCGTCGAAAGCCCCTGGATCAGAACGCTCATCACCCAACCTGCGGGCGGCCTGGGCCGAGAACAGCAGTACACGTGCGCCGTCCACATCATTGGCGTCAGCCCTGGCCAGCCAGGCGCGGAAAGCGATGCGGGCATCGGCGAAGGCGCCGAGGGCGACCATTGCCTCGCCCGAACCCAACGACGAGCGCTGGACCCAGCGTCCAACAGCGGGATCAGCGACCGCACCATAGCGATCGACGAGTTCAGCGAAGCCACGCAACGCCTCGGCATGGCGGCCCGCAGCTGCATCCTGGGCCGCCAGCAGGTACATCGCTTCGGCGGCAGCCGGGCCACGCGGGCCACCCGCCACCCGATCAAGTGCGCGGCGAGAACGACGCTCGATGTCGGCATCCCCCGATACGGCTGTCTCGACGATGAGGCGGCGGGCCTTGCCGATACCTTCTTCGCGCCAACGCAGGCCGATCTGGCCGAGCAGGCGGTCGAGCGTTTCGCTGTAAGCTAGACCCGTCACATGCAAGTGGACCTGTCGTGACAAAGCGGCCGGCCGGACCTCATCCAGGGTGGCGCCGAGCAGAAGTGACAATTCCACCAAGACAGCATCCGCAGCAACCGGACCAAGATCAGCATCGACCTGGGATCCGCCACCACTGGTCGGACGTACGGTCAAGGCGGCGCCGAACATCTTCCCGGTCTTCACCTCCCCGGCAGGCGTCTCGCGACTGCCGGAATGCGCCACGTCACCGGCATCGGAGGTCGTGGTCGTCGAGGAGCCTCCGGCAGTCAGGGTATTGCGCACCCGGTCGAGCGCGCGGCGGAGCGCCTGGACTTCCGCAGACAATGCGGGAACAGGCGCGTTGACCCGGGGATCAACCCGGCCTGCTCCTGGCGTCAGCTGTAGCACGCGAGGTTCCGGCGGCATGGTCGGCATGGGCTGCGGTTGGACATCGGAAGCGTCAACCCCGCAGGTCAACGCAGCCAGACCGAATAACAGCGGGACGCTACGCATCAGTGGCCTCCACTGTGGGCATCGTGGCCGGCAGGCGCGCTCGGCTGGACTGCCGGCTTGTCGTGCACCGAAGTGGTTGCGACCTGACGGCCCGAACGATCTCGCTGCAATAGTCGGCCAAGCATCAGGTAGGCGTCGGCGATGCTCTGACGGTTGCGCTCGCGGCCCGGCACCGCCCGTCCATCGGCGTCCCGCTCAGACAGCCAGCGAGCCTCCGAGGACAGCAGAACGTAGATCTGGCGGATCGCACCGACGTTGTCGCCGAGCCTGGCAAGACAGTCAGCGTGCTCCAGCGGAACCTGCGGATCATCGACCCCGCCAGCCGCTTCCAGAGCCGCGCCATATTCATCAGCAGCACGACGCCAGGCCTCGCGACCACGGAAATGGCGAGCCAGCGAGACGCCGATGTCGGCGGCCTTGTCCGGGTGCTGCCGCTTGAGCTCTTCCATCCAGCGCACGCCGCGGGCCCGCTCAGCCTCATCTCCTTCGCTGAGTTTCGCCAAGGCCAGGCGCAACTTGTCAGCATACCCGTCGACGGCGGGATGCTCGACCTCGCGGGCGGCTTTCAGTTCACCCGACAGGTGGGACACCGACATGGTCAACATGATCAGCACGCCCGAACAGATGCCCAGCATCAGAACGGCGGCGATCAGAAGATACTGGCCCCAACGCCACTCGCCAACACCGACGGTGGCTACGTTGAAGGTCTGGACCTGCCCGCCATGCATCTGCAGGGCTGCGGTGGATGCAGTATGACCGAGCACGCTGTTTACATCGACGGCATCGCGAGTCAGGTCAGGTCCGCCGGCTTGCTGGCCGCCTTCCTGCAAACGATCGATGTCCGCGGCCTTGCCGGCGATGGCGTCGGCGACCTCCTGCGCTTCGGGGGCTCCCGTCGCCTGAGCCAGCTGCTTGACCAGGGCATCGATGTCGGATTGGGCAATGACCGCTTCGCTTTCGGTCCCAGGCAGGGCATCGCTGCCTTGCTTGGCGACGATCGCATCGATCTCCTCTGGCGACAGGGCCTGCGTGACATCGGCAGGCTTGGCCGCAACCGGTTCTGGAGCCGGGGGGATGGTGCGGCCGGTCTTAGCTGGACCATCCGCTGCTGTGACCGGAGCCGATGGAGCGGCCGACGTCTTGGATGCTCCCAGTGACGGTGTGGAGGCACCCAGCTGCGAGAGCATCTTGTCGATGTCTTCCTGCGAGAGCGGACCGTCCGGAACTTCTCCACTGGCGGCTTTGGCAGGTGGCGCGGCCGCTGCCGCCGCAGGGGCAGCCGCAGGGGCAGCTGGTGCTGACGGGGCTGGCGCCTTCGCACCTGCGGTAGTCGCCGGCATCACATTGCTATTGCTGCCACCTGCAGGAACGTCGAGCTCGCTCAACAACCGTTCGATATCGTTCTGTGACAACTGGGCGCTAGCACTGGAGGCGACCTTCGACTTGCGGGTATGCGGGTCGAGCTCCGCCAGCAGCTTGTCGATTTCTGTCTGGTCGAGGTGACCACCAGTCGCCGTCTCCTTGGCGGTTTCCGGCTTGGGCGACTCAGCCACTTCGCTGGCCTGAGCGATCAAGGCATCAATCGCATCCTGATCCAGCGCACCGTCCTCTGGCGGTTTGGTCGATGCAGCGGATTTAGCCACTACTGCGGTTGGCGGTTTGCTTGCGGCAGCAGTCGGCGGCTTGGCAGGAGGCGCAGCCGGGCTGTCAGCTCCGAGATCGCTCAGGAGCTTGTCGATATCGTCCTGACCAAGTGAGCCGTCAGCCATGGAACATGACCCTTCAAAAGCAGTCTACGCAATCGGCGCGCCCAAATCATCTCCCGACAGCAACCCCCCCCGTTCTGCCGCCCCTACACCTGGCTGCGCCAGCGCCTCTGGTGCGGTCTGAATAGACACACCGAGCGCGTACAAATGCCGCTGTAGATCAGTCGAGACGCCTGCCAGAGGCCCAACTCCGGCGCGCAGGCTGGCGGCCAACCAACTGCCAGTCGTGACCCAACGACTCGCCAGTACAACCCGACCGACGACTAGCTCTTCCGGCCATAACAGCTCGGATTGATCGTCGTAAATACATGCAGTTTCTACTTCTATGAAAGCGATGCCAAAAGATGGTCCGCTTGCCACGGCAACTCCCCAGCTCTCCAACCAGGTGCGCCGGTCGCCCTGTTGGACCCAATCGACCGCACCATCCAACCACATGCGGACCCCGTGTTCATCAATATGGGCGACCAGACGCCCGACCGGTGCCGCCTGCACCAGTTCGGCAGCTGCAAGCCTGGAGACCCGACCCGGCAATCGGCTGACCAGGCTCCGGACGGCGGCAATGGCCTCGTCCGGATTGCTCCACGTCGGCACCGTTGGTTGACCGCCTGGACGGTGGGCCCGAGTTATAGCCGATCGGATGTCCTTTATCGCAACAGGTTTGGTGAAGAAGTCGACTGCACCGGAACGCAGCGCCCGGACAGCGTCATCATAGGTTGCGTAACCGCTGAGCATGATGACGGGAACCCCCAGGGATCCGACCAGATCCAGGCCATCGCCGTCCGGCAATTTCAGATCGCTGACCGCCAATTCGGGCGACCAGCCAACGAGGTGTTCTCGGGCAGCGGAGATCGACGAGGCAGCACGCACGTCATGACCGTCACGCTCAAACGCGCGCAGCAGGGCATTGCGGATGCTGTCCTCGTCCTCAAGCAGGAGGATACGCACACGCGCAAGCTATAGGGCCGGTGCGGCGGCGCATCAGCGATTGCCCCCAGGCCATAGGGGCAATAAGCTCCCCCATGCCAACGTCGGCGAGTTCTCTCCTGGCCCTGTTGCCAGATGCAGCCCAGCGGAAGGCGTTTGCCACGTTGGATCCTGGAGCCGGATTGGTCCTCCATATCTGTTCCACCGCTGCCGAGGCGGACCGCTTGCAGATTCGCATCATTCCCGATGTGATCCTGGCAGGGCGAAACGCCAACCCCGACTGGCTATCGCAGGTGCGGGAGCGCGATGCGGATGTCTACCGCATCTTGTGGACCAGCACGACCAGCCTTCTCAAATCGATCGTATCAGTGAACAGCGGCCAAGCGGACGCCGTGCTGGTCAACGACACCCCACCAGATGAGATCATCGGTCTGATCCATCATGGATGCGAACAGGCCCTGCTGCGTCGCCATACCCGCTCGTTGGTCGATGAGCTGGCAGTGCGAAATGCAGAACTTCTCGACTTCAACGAACGCCTGGAAGATCTGGTCGTCGAACGTACCCGTCACCTGGTTGAGGCGCAGGACCGACTGCAGGAATCACAACGCCAGATGGTCCAGCTGGAGACCCAGGCGACCGTCTCCCATCTGCTGCGGGGTTTGGCCCACGAATTCAACAATCCGCTCGCCGCCATCTACGGCTACAGTCAAAGGCTCCGCCGCCAGCACGACGCCAACGCGGACACCGCCCGCCGTCTCGATGTCATCCTCCAAGAGGTCGAGCATTGCCGCACTGTGGTGAATCAACTCCGCCAGCTGGCAACGCCGTTGACCGAGCCAATCACCAAAACCGATCCAGAAACGGTTTTGACCGATGCGGGCGCACGGATCACCGCCGCTGGGGGCCGCTTGCCGTGCCTCGACGCCAACGAGGGCCTGCCCTCGGTCATGGCTGCCCCGCGCGCACTGATCAAGGTGTTTGAACAGATCGTCGCCAACGCCGCCGACGCCGGAGCCTGCAACATCTGGCTGAGCGGCGAGCTGCTCGGCGATCGCGTCCGGCTGGTGATCGAGAATGATGGTGAAACCCCCAGCCAGGATGTGGTCGAGAGCGCTGTGCGGCCATTCTTCACCACCCGCGCCGGCGACGATCGGCGAGGACTCGGACTTAGTACTGCTGCAGCCCTGCTGCGTGAACAGGACGGAACCATTGAGCTCACCCAGCGCCATGGCGCCCCTGGTGCCGCCATCATCATGCTGTTGCCCGCCGGAGATCCTGACCAGAAGCGCAGCTCCAGCAGCCATCTGCTGCCAATCGTCTGCAGCCAGCCAGCAGCGCCGGTGCAGGTACCAACCACCCTGGTCATTGATGACGAACCGATGGTCGCCGAGATCCTGGTCGATGCCCTGCGTGATGCTGGCTGCACCACGGCCACGGCCGGCAGCATCGCCGAAGGCATGGCCGAGATGACCAGGCTGAACGTCTGCGCGCTGGTCGTCGACCTCAACCTGCCGGACGGCAGTGGACTCGACTTCGCTCGCCGGGCCTTGGCTCTGAGACCCGAACTGGCTGGCCACATCGCGCTTGCCACCGGAGACAACGACCGCGACCACCTCGACCGGCTGGTCGCCGAGCACGGCTTCCCGGTCCTCGGCAAACCCTTCCGGCTGGACGACGTCCGGGCGCTGGCCGAACTGATCAGGTAGACTACCGGCAGGTTGCATCTACACGGTGAGCCGGCGACAGGGGCGGCATGCCACCTGCAGACACAACGAGGCACCCGGATGCCGGGTGCCTCGTTCGTTTACGCTAGGAGCCTGTCGGAGACAGGCGACGACTAGGGGGTCAAAGGGGGCTTGCCCCCTTGCGCAAATAGCCTGTTTTCGCGGAATCCGCGAAAACCAGGAGCCTGGCGGAGAAACTCCGACAGGCTCCTAGGGGCGATTGCCCATCGCCACATCACTTATAGTTGGCGGCGGCAAAGTCCCAGTTAACCAGACTGTCGAGGAAGACCTCGAGGAACTTCTGGCGCAGATTCTTGAAGGTCGGGTAGTAGGCGTGTTCCCACACATCGGCGGTGATGATCGGCACGGCTGAACCCTTGACCGGGGTGTCGGCATTGCCGGTCTTGACGATCTTCAACTTGCCGCCGTCGTTGACCAGCCACACCCAGCCGCTGCCGAACTGGGTCATACCGCCGTTAATGAACTCCTTGCGGAAGTTGTCGTAGCTGCCGAAGTCGCGGTCGATGGCCGCGGCGAGGGCACCGCTCGGCTTGCCGCCGCCCTTGGGCTTCATGCTGTGCCAGAAGAAAGTGTGATTCCAGATCTGAGCTGACTGGTTGAAAATTGCACCGTCGCTACTCTTAACGATATCGAGCAGGGTCGCGTCGGTGGCGTCGGGCTTCAGCTCATTGAGCTTGACGACGTAGGCGTTGTGGTGCTTGCCGTGGTGCAGTTCGACATTTTCCTTCGAGTAGTTGGGCTCGAGGGCGTCGACGGCGTAGGGCAACGGGGGCAGGGTGACAGGCATGGAGGACTCCGATGTTGTGGTAGTGTCAGGCTTCGCCCCGGACTTATGGCACGCGCGACAGGCAGGCAAGGCCAGCTTGCTGGAATTCCGGCCACCACGGACAGGATCCTGGAGTGCGCCCCGACCCCCTATCCGACAACCTTCGCCGACTGCGCGCCGCCGCCGGCTTGACCCAAGCAGAACTTGCCGCGAAAGCGCACATTCCCCGCGCCACGCTGGCCAGCATGGAGCAGGCCGCAAGCAACCCCGGCATCCTCTCGGTACAGGCGGTGGCCAAGGCGCTTGACGTCGGACTCGACGAACTGATCGATGCTCGCCCGGTCGAACGGCATTTCCTGGTCGGCCCCAAGGAGCAACAGGACTACCGCGCCGACGATGGCCGATTCAGCGGCCGCCTGGTCAGTCCGATCGCCAGCAAGGGCGTCAACATCCACCGCGTGGTGATGGAACCTGGCTGCCACAGTGTCGGCCGCCCGCATCCGCCCGGTGCGCAGGAGTTCTTCCTTACCCTTAGTGGATCCGCCCTGATCGAGATCGATGGCGAACCGGTCGAAGTACCAGCCGGCCACCTGTTGCAGTTCCCTGGCCATCGTCGGCACATCTATCGCAACCCCGGCCACAGCGTGTGCGAAGCGGTCAGCACGGTGGTGATGCAGCTGGGGTGAACCGCCCATAACGTTGACCACCGCCTCCCCCCCCTACGGTTCCCGCCCATGCGCGGAACCGCTGAATTCGAGGATCTCAAGCACCTGGTAGACACGGGTGCGATCCGTTCGACTGCCGGCATAGCCCCCAGTCAGATCCAACCCAGCTCACTTGATCTGACCTTGGCCGACGAGGCCTATCGCCTGCCCGGCTCGATCCTCCCCCTGCCCGGCGAATCGGTCGCCGAACTCGCCCGGACGCTAGCTCTGGAGCGCCTCGACCTCTCCAAGCCGACCTGCCTGGCGCGCAACCAAGTGTACCTGGTGCGGGTGCGCGAGGAGTTCGCCCTGCCCGCCGGCGTCGAGGCATATTGCAATGGCAAGAGTTCGACTGGCCGCGTCGATCTGGCGACCCGCGTGCTGTCGGATGGCACGCCGCGCTATGATCGCGTTCAGCCAGGCTACCATGGCCAGTTGTGGATCGAGCTGATCCCACGCAGCTTCCACATCATCGTCACTGCCGGCGTCGCAGTGAACCAGGCGATCGTGTTCAGCTCGCGCCAGGTCCTCGACCAAGCAGCCATGCTCGCCCGCCATAACCGCGAACCGATGATGTTCGTCAACGGCACGGCGTGCAGCACCGACGCCATTTTTGATGGGCGGCTAACCATGACCGCGGATCTCGATCGTGATATCCTCGGCTTTGTCGCCAAGCCGACCCATCTACCACTCGATCTGAACCGCATCGCCGCCCATCGGGGCGACGATTTCTTCGAACCAGTCCGCCGCCCGACCAGCGGTTTTCTGTTCCTGGAACAGAACCGGTTCTACATCCTTGCCACCCGCGAACGCATCGTTGTTCCTGCTGACCTGGCTTGTGAAATGGTCCCATTCGAGGCCACCGCCGGCGAGTTCCGGGCACATTACGCCGGCTTTTTCGACCCGGGTTGGGGCATCAAGGACGGCAGGGCGGTCGGCGCCCCGGCTGTGCTTGAAGTGCGTCCGCACCAGGATGGGCTGATCCTACGTCATGGCCAGCCAATCTGCGCTATGGCCTACGAGGTCCTCTCACGACCGTGCACCCGACTGTATGGCGCCTGTGGCAACACCTATGCCAACCAGTCCGGCCCCAGGTTGTCGAAACACTTCACCTGATCTGCATAGATCAGGTGTGTCGCGTGAAGGACGGTTGCACCTCCCCGGGGTGAAGGCACACCTCTCCTCCGAGGAAAACGCCATGGATCTCGTCTCCCAACTCGGTCTCGACCCCAAGGGCGGCAGCAGCAGCCCGGATCGCGCACAACTGCGCCGTATCACCATCGCCAAGCTGGCCGCGCACAACATCCTGCCGGCCGAGCGGTTGAGCGAACTCGGCGATCTTGGCGGCCTGCTGTCCGGCTGGGCGGCCAGCGGCCGGCTCGGCGTGAAGGACCACTGCCCAGCCGATGCCCGCATCCAGGCGTTCCTTGATCGCACGCTGAAGGACTGCGGCGCGCCGGTCCCTCGCCTGCCAGCCGCCAGCTTCGTGCTCGACCGGCATGGCCTAGCCCGCGAACTCAGCCTGCCGCACGACGGTGACCTCCACGAAACGCCGCTGCTGTCGAGCTACCGTCTGGCCAATGGGGTGCTGCACAACCCGGCCAGCGACCGCCGCACCACCCAGGGCTCGTTCCATGTCAGCGAAGGCGGACTGCCGATCGCCCCGGACAAGTACGCGGTGCCGGCCGCCACTTTCGCGCGCATGATGGCGGCCGCCCTGAAGCCCTCGCACGATCTGCAGCAGCTGCCCTGGACCGCAAACTGGACAAAACCAGTGGAATTCTTCGTCTCGCTACTGCTGCGCCCGCTAGTCGTCCCCGCCATCCCAGGCCAGTTTGCCGCCCAGCGCATGGAAATCCGTTTCCTCGTCCCCGGCTCGCTGGTCGCCAACCTCGACTTCGTCGAATCCATCTTCGGTAACGCCGGCGATCCGTTCCTGCCCGACCATGATGCCGGCCTGGACGAGAACTGGACCGGCACCACCGGCATGGTCATCCTCGCCCCGCATCTGACCAGCCTGACCAAGAAGGAACTCGGCCTGCCCGCCTGGGACAAGGCCAATGAACGCCAGCGCGCCGAAGGCATGTGCTGGAAAGACGCAGCCGAGCGCTATAATGGCGGCAACGCGTTCAAGATCACCCATCGCGACGCCAGCGGCGTGATCGTAACGCTGATCGCCGACAATTACTTCGGCTACTGCAAGAAAGAGGTCAAGACCCAGATCAGCTATGCCGCCAACCTGTTCGGCATGTGCGAAGAAGAGCATGCCGGCGGCGCGATTGCGTTTCCGGGGTTCGACCTCGGTGAAGATTTCCGTCTCAGCGAGTTTGTCCGTGAGGTCGACCATACGTATGCGGAAGTGGTAAGGCGTTATGAAGGCCTGCTGGCGCCGATGCCGGCGGGCTACGCCATAGACAACCGGTACCCGGACATTCACTACCTGCCGGAAGACGCGCACATTCTGCTGCGAGAGCAGCGGATCACCTGGATGAAAGATGGCCAGGAACAAGTGCTAAAACTGCTGCCCGGCATCACGTACATGATGCCTTCCGGCTACAAGGTCGAGATGCGCAAACCGTCGGAAGGGGAGCGCTGGCGGCTGATCGGCATCCAGGCGGAAGGGACCTTCTGCCACAAACCCTGTACGGTTTCCGGTGGCGGCAAGTCTGAGATTTCGAAACCCATCACCGACTCGATGATCGAAGGGCCGATCATGGTGTCGGACTTCAAAGAAGATTTCGACATGGTCGAAGCGATCATCAACCGGGACTACGCGGATCGATACAAAAACCCCCGTGTCCCGGGCCAGGCCAGCCGGCCGCTGCTTTCCCCGGAACGGTCCCTGGGGTCCGTGGTGAAGCTGCTGTCGTACAACCCGGACTATAACGACCACTACAACGAGTGGTTGTCGGCGATCCCACAGCGGATTCGCGACCTGGTGCTGCTGGTCAAGCGCTTCCATAAGCCGCATTGGGGCAGCGACTGGCGCGGCCGGTTCTCTGTCGACAGCATTAACGGGAAGCCGGGCAATGAACTGAAGTATCGCAAGGAAAAGCTGCGCACCCGGTACATTCGGGTCGGGTTTGAGGAAGGGGGTGCGTGGCGTACATTCAGCCTTCGCAAAGACTTCGCAGCCGCGCACAAGATCCAGACGGAAGACGACATTTCGGTCTCCACCGTGGC